>MNYV01000025.1 GCA_001873285.1 Nitrospirae bacterium CG2_30_53_67 | reverse complement strand
TCTATCCATAATTCTAATTCTCCTGAGGGAAGCTCAATAAATATCCTCCGGCAAAGCCGGAGGATATTTATTTCTTATCCGATCCTCAAAGAATAACCGCATTCATATGGCCATCTGCGTGACGGCAGACTGAAACCGGCCTATGAGATGTAAAATTTACTTAGATTCGTGCCTTTTCATACCACTTCTCGACATTCGGAGTCAACTGGAATCTTTTTGAGTGGAATCCTTTTGAGGGAAGTTTCGTGATAAGACAGGGTGATGGTGACGGACGTCTGGGGGAATGATCGCGCCAAAGGCTTGGAACCCGGTTCAGGACTCTCCTGCTATCTTGAGGATCTCGCTTACGATCTCTTCTTTGAGATAGAAGCCCGATTCTTTCAGCTTCACGAGCATCGGCCTGATCTCTTTGACAAGCCCTTGCTTCTTCGCCTTTAAAAGGACCCCTGCCGTGCCCGTGATCGTGAAGCCTTGCAGTTTTGCTATTCTCCTGGCCAGGCCGTCATCAACAACGATAAGTGTATCCTCTTCTTCGGCTCCCAACGCCAGAACCTCAGCTTCGCCCCGCCCCAAGTCGGGAACCATCTTGATGAAGGCGGGAATCATGACCTTTCTCACGTGTATCCATGGGTAGTCGCTGAGACAAGGAACGCCCTCTCCGGCCTTCTTCCCCTCTTCAAGCTCAGCGGCTACAGCCTCCGGGACGGTCACGCTGCCGTACAGCCCGGCCAAACATTCGAGGCATTCCAGCTTGTGCAGGTAATAAAGGGGGGATGTGTTGACAATTACGGTTCTACGCGTTTTCATAATCCTGCCTGAGTTCGTCGGGAGTCAGAGCCAGGATGGAAACGCCGTACTGTGAGAGCGCACGGAGGAAACTTACCCGTGACATGCCGGCAAGCTGGGCGGCCCTGCCGGAGGAGAGCTTGCCCAGTTCGTAGAGCTTGGCCGCCGCCAGCATCCGGATGTCTCTCGAAAGCTCGGACGGGGTCTCCTTCAGTGAGATGAGTATTTCTTCCGGGATTTCCAGAATGATCCTTTCCATTGGCGGCCCCACCTGCAGAGAGATTACTCAGATTCCTATCTTTTCATACCACTTCTCGACATTCGGAGTCAACCGGAATCTTCCTGATGTGAGTTTCGTGACTAAAGGACTGAGCCTGATGTCGAGTTCCAGGAGGCTTACGGAACGCGGATGTCCGCCGGCAGATCAATGTCAAGGGGTTTCAGTGTGTGGTGTTTGAGAAATAGGGATTCTCAAAATTTTGCAGACAGGCTTGGTAATAGACTTTGATTTTCTCCGGAAGGCCGATCAGGTAGAAATAGATTCCCCGGCCTGAATGATCCATGAGATCATTCATGAGGATCACGATGCCGGCCTCGTCCATCGCAGCCACATTGGAGAGATTAATAGAAATCGCCTTGGGCTCCCTTTGCAGGATCGGCGTGATGGCGTTATGAAACTCGACCGAGGTCTGGACTGTGAGATCACCTTCAAGGTTGAGAATAAAGGTATGTTCTTCGATCTTGTGAACATTGATCTTAAACATGACGGTAACACTCCTTCCGGTCAAAGACTTTCTGCTCTAAAGATCCATAAAATAATTATAATATAATTGACTATTTATGTTTTCTATCATGGCATCGCCGTCTAATAAAATCAATATCTATATAGTTGCATTTTCTATGCCATTTTTTAGAATAATCTCCTGATTATTTTATGTTTTTAATATTTTTGAGAGTTTATATGGTAAAACTTTGGAAAATTATTCCATATTATCAGATAATGTCTCGCTTCTTGCCTGAACAGCCGGGTAAAATGGGAAAACTTTTGCCTAAAATAGGAAAAACTTTACATATATATGGTAAAATTTTTCCTCTACTCCGTTAGAGAAAGTTGCCGGCTCCCCTGTTATTGTCTTAAATGGAGTGTCTATCATTGAAGCGGTGTTAGAAAACAGGGTTTTCTAACGGAGTCTACTCTGCCTTTTCAATGATCCCGCCCCCGAGGACAACCTCTCCCTCATAAAACACCATGGATTGCCCCGGGGTGATGGCTTCCTGAGGTTCATTGAAGGTCACACGAAAGGCATGCGGATCATCCGCAGGATCCAATCTGACTTCCGCGCCTGCATGCCGGTAGCGGATCTTGGCGCTGATCTTGTCCGATAAACAAGGAGGCCGGCCGGAGATCCAGTTGATCCCGCTCACTACGGCATGACGATTCAGCAGATCCTCTTTGCGCCCGACGACGATGACATTTTCAGAAGGATGGATCTCCAGCACATAAAGCGGGACCGGATGGGACACCCCCAGTCCTCTCCGCTGACCGATGGTATAATGCATATATCCCGGGTGCGTCCCGAGAACCTTTCCCGACATGTTTAAAATGTCCCCTTTCTCATGAGCTTCAGGAAACCGCCTCATGAGGAAGGAGGCGTAATCATGGTCCGGGATGAAACAGATCTCCTGACTCTCCTTTTTCCGGGCTACGGGGAGTCCGTAATCTTCGGCAAGCTTGCGGATATGCTCCTTGGTATAATCTCCCACCGGCAAGAGGAGGCGGGAAAGAACTTCCTGGGTTACGCCGTAAAGAAAATAGGACTGATCCTTTCTTGTATCCTTCCCCCGCTTCAAAAGGAACTTCCCGGTCCGGCAATCCTGCTCGACCCTCGCATAATGGCCCGTTGCCATAAAGCCGCAGCCCAGAGAATCCGCTTCTTTCAGAAAATGATCGAATTTGAGCCGTGAGTTGCACAGGACACATGGGTTGGGTGTGCGGCCATGCCGGTACTCCCTGCAGAAATCCTCGACAACCTCGGTCCTGAAGTGCTCATGATATTCCAGCAGATGATAAGGGACCTTTAATTGCCCGCACACGGCCATGGCATCTTCCACCGCGGACAGGGAGCAGCAGATCCTGGGGGAGGGGAACGAAACCTCTCTCGCCTCATCCCAGATCTTCATGGTCGCGCCCATCACCTTGTAGCCTTTTCCCAAAAGGAGCAGAGCGGCGACCGAACTATCCACCCCGCCGCTCATGGCTACCAGAACAGATGCTTTCATGTGTACTGTCTTCCTTATCAATAATTTCAGGTCCTTCTCCCATTTAGCGGGTAAAAAGGGGTCGAGGGTTGAAGAACCATAGGGTCACAGGAGTCAAGGGTTCAAGGGTTCAAGGGTTCAAGGGTTCAAGGGGTCCAGTGTTTCTCTCTGGAGACTTTGCTTGCTTTTCTGTATTTCACTTGAATCCTTGACCCCTTGACCCCTCGGACCCTCAATTTCTTGAAAAGCACTTCACTTGACCCCTGGAATCCTTGACCCCTTGACCCCTTATGTTTTCACCCGCTCTTTTGGAGATAATACTAATTTCATAACTGAAAAAGTATAGCGAGTGCATTCCCCGCCCCTTGGGGGCTGGATTAGCGAGCGAATATAAACCTAAGTGGTCCTGTTCGTAAGTATGGTAACGTACCGAGAGTGCCGTAGGGCGGACTCATCAAGGCGCGCGACTGAGGCGTACCCCCTGCGGTACGTCGCAAGGAGCGGAACGCCGAGGAGGCCGCCCTACGGCAATCGAATGCGACCGTATTTACGAATAGGACCACTAAGGTTCGTTCATCTCCAGCCATGGTTCCCATTCCGACCTCAGCCGTTTTAAAGAAACGGGATAGGTCTTGTCAAAGGCAGTCTCAAAGGAATCCCCGAGTGCGATCCTGTGAAGGAGGTCCCTGATCCGATCGGAACCATAGGTTTCGATCAGATAGACCGTCAGATAATGAGCTGATGAATAAACCAGCTTCTCATGGTCCCGGATATCCCTCTCTGACGGAGAGAAGGGATCAAACTTCGGGTCCGACCGCAATAATCTCCGCAGCGCCTTCCTCCCATACCTTCGGTACCCCTGCCCGGCGGTCACGGACGCCAACCCTTCCCTGAACCAGAAGGGATCGTTTTCCGCTGAACGGCCGGCCTGGATTCCTGCGGTCTGATAGTGGATCACATGGGTCAACTCGTGTGCCATGAGGTCAAAGAGATATTGATCCCTGAACAACGTCCAGGAACGCGGGGACTGGAGGGAGATCTTCTCTTCCGTGGCCCAGGCCTTGAGCCATCCATACCCTCTTTTTTGTACGACATTCTCCAAGGCCTCGTGGTCCGGATAGACGGTCACTGTAAAGGGAGTCCGGATCTCGCCCCACTGCCCGGCCTTCTCCATGCCGGAACGGATTGTCTCCTCAAGAAGGGGGAGAATGGGCGCATCCGCCGGAAGGTAACGTATGGTCACGGGCAGCCCGAGGACCGGATGGGTCATGAAATCATCTTCACCATAGCCGGGAGCGGGTCTGAGACCGGCGCACCCCTGTGAAAGAGATAAAATCCCCGCAAAAATCAGAGGAATAAAAATATTGACTTTATCATTTCCATATATTAATGTTTTCATTCATTTTTATTGTGCCCAAAGGCACGGTTCCGTCTTTCATTTTTAGGAGAAGAACAATGAAACGATCTGCGTGGTTTTTAATGGTCCTTGTTTCAATTCCTTTGATTACTTTCACGGCTTGTGAACAGAAAAAGACGGCGGCCCCGCCGCAGCCGCAGACGCAAACTCAGGCACAACCTTCAGCCGATCTCCCTCAACAACCGGCCATGCCCATGCATCAAGGCACGCCATCCCAGACCCCCAAGACCGTTTCCGTGCCTGAAGGCGTTGCAGGCCAGTGGGAATCCGCGGTCATCCGGATCGAGGATAAGACCCAAAAGACCAGCGTGGATCAGACGATTCCCCTGCATACGGATTACCCGATTCCGGGAAGCAGCCTGATCATCAAGGCCGGAGACTTCCTGCCCCAGTTCTCCATGGACCAGAATGCCATTACGTCCCTCTCAAACGAGACCAAGAATCCGGCCTTGAAGGTGACGGTCCTGAAAGAAGGGAATGAAATCTTCAACGGCTGGCTTTTTGAGCGTTTCCCCGACATGCATCCTTTCCAGGACGACCGGTTCGCCATCGCCCTGGTCGGCTATAACAAGAAAAATTCCGTGAAGTAAGCCCCGTTGGAGAACCAATCCCTGCGGCGTACCACATGGGGTATGCGCTCCGCCGAGCGCGGAGATAAGACCGCACTACGATCCTGCCTGACGGCAGGCAGGTCGGTGAGTCACCCTATTGATGAACAGGACCACTTAGGCGGATCCCTTCCGGGTCTTCTCTTCCCGCTGGAAGCGTTGATAAAGGATATGCCATTCATTGCTCCCTTCAGGGATCGTCCTCTTGTAGGAAACGATCTTGTTCCGGATTTTTTGGTCGAGCGCTTCTTCCTTCTGGAGTTCGGTTACAAAAACTTTCCTGATTTCCGCCCGTGCGGCAGGTTCATCATCCTCCTTCATGAAGATCAGCCCCTGCTCCAGGATCTGATCCAAAATCAGGTGTGAAAGGTGTGAGATACGGTCTTCCGAGAGTTTCAAAGTACAACCCCCTTCTCCCGGGCCAGTTTCCGCTTGATCATTGAAAACAATTTGTGAGGATCCGCATCCCCCCGCTCGATCTGCCCGGCATATTGATCCATGATCTTGTCACATTCGGCATTGAGCTTGATTTCCTCCTGCATGTTCTGCGAAAGAACAGAGGAGATCTTCTCCTCGATCTCTTCAACAGGCCGGAGGAACTCCAGACCCCGGACGTCAGAGAGGACTCTTCTCATCTCCTTTGAGAGACTTCTGATCTCATCTTCCGACAGCATACCCCATACCTTTCCCGGAAGAGGCCCGCGCCCTCATGTCCTGTAGATCAGGTGAGACGGAATTTCTTTCACCAAGAGGTTTAGAAGACGCCTGAACCTCTCCCCATGAGGCTCTATGAAGATCTCCCTGATATTCTCGTCCACGCATTGCAGCCTGATCATCAAATACGGTTCGGAGACCGCGCCCGGAAAGCGGTCAGCCCATTCAATGACGGTCACGGCATCTTGATCGAAGACGTCGTAGAACCCGGCATTCTCCAGGTCGTCCATATCGGTTACACGGTACAGGTCCACGTGAAAGAGCTTCACGGCCCCTGAAATTTCATGAATCAGCATATAGGTGGGGCTCACAACGTCCTCTTCCCTGATCCCGAGCCCCCTGGCGATCCCTTTGGCCAGAACGGTCTTTCCTGCGCCAAGCCTCCCTGCAAGGGCAAGGATATCGCCTCCGGCCAGGCGCCCGCCGAGGCGTTCTCCGATCAAAAGAGTCTCCTCCTCGGAAGACGAACGCAGAACCGCTTGCATCATGAATCCGGCAGACATTCTCCTGTCGCCCTGAAATGGTTTCCGCCTAAGTGGTCCTGTTCATCAATAGGGTGACGCACCGAGAGGGATCTTTGTTTATCCGGCCATGGACCGGACGATATCGGCCTTGCCCACAATCCCGACCAGCTTCCCATCCCGGACCACGGGAAGCAGACCCTTGCCCCGTTCCGACATGATCGCGGCAATCTCACGGATGGAGGTCTCTTCTCCGATGGTGACCACCTTCCGGACCATGATATCCTCCACCTTGGAAGCGGCCATCTTTTTCAGCTCTTGCTTGAAGTGTTTTTCGCTTTCAAGATAGATCACCGCGTCAAAGAGGGTCACCACAGTCGGGATGTGAATGTTTTTATTACTCTCGATCAGATCCTTCTCGGTAATGATCCCGACCAGCGCCCCCTCCCGGTCAACCACGGGGGCGCCGCTGATATGGCGCTCGACCAACAGATTGGCCAGTTCCTTGACCGGCATGTCGGGCCCCACGGTGATCACGTCCCGGGTCATCAGATCTTTGGCTGCAAGCAATGTTCCTCACCTCTTTTCTTTAAAATAAACATCCATCAAATCATTCATAAGCTTCTTTAGAATCGAAGAGTCGCAGACAGGGTCGGACCGCCCAGTTTAAGAAATGCACTGTCTCCATCCTCGGACACATCCAGGCGGATCATCCGGTATCCGGCCGAAATCCCAAGATTCTTCATCGGATAATAAGAGAGCGCGGCCGACCCGTAGAGTTAAAAAGACTGCGCAAGCAAGAATCCTTTTCATGTTTTCCTCCTTTTCTGGTTGAACGTTTATTAAAACCTGACCACAGAACACAGACTGTTTCTCTGTGCACTCTGTGGTTTCATCGGGTCCTTTTCTTGTCATCAACGGTCCTCAAGACATTCGGTATCTCACGGATCAGGTCTCTGGCAAGAAGTCCTCGTTTACCCCGGTGTGCGGCGGCTCGGTCCCCGCAGCGCCCGTGCAGAAAAACACCGGCCAGCGCAGCCTGCAGAGGCGCCATCCCTTGGGCCGCAAGCCCGGCGATCATCCCCGTGAGCACGTCCCCGGTCCCGGCCGTGGCCATGCCCGGATTTCCCGTTGGATTGATCCAGACCCGGCCCTTGGGATCCGCAATCACGGTCCTGGCCCCTTTTAAAACCAGAATCACCCCAAACGCCGCGGCGAATTCCCGGGCCAGATCCACGCGGCGCGTCTTTAAAACCTTGTCCGAGACGTCTGTCAGCCTGGCCATCTCCCCGGGATGCGGGGTCAGGATCACCGGGATCCTGATTTTCCTGAGTAGGGCCGTATTCCCGGCCAGATGGCTGAGGGCGTCGGCGTCCAGAATCATGGGGATGCGGATCTTTTGAATGAGGGATCGTACCATATCGCCCGTTGCCGGGTCAAGGCCGATTCCGGGCCCCATCACCGCCGCCTTTTTCCCCCGGGCCGCAGCGAGGATATCCGGCAGAGCGGAGAGGCTCAGATGATCCCGCTCGGTTTCCGGAAGGGTGACGGTGATCCCCTCTACCAACTGTTTATGAAAAAACTCCCGCACCCGCCCGGGCACGGCGGCATAGACCAGTCCGGCGCCGGACCTGAAACAGGATAGGGCGGCCATTACCGCCGCTCCAGGCATTCCCCTGGATCCTGCGATCAGAAGGACCCGGCCTGCTTCCCCCTTGTGAAGATCGGGCCTCCTCGGCGGAAGGGCCTGCAGAATCTCCTCACCGAGAAGTTCCACTGGGATCTCAGCCTGGTCCACGAGTTCCCAAGGAAGGCTGATGTCCGCCACGTGGACCTCTCCGGCATTCGACAATGAGGGATACTGGACCAGGGATATTTTGGGAAGACCGAAGGTGACAGTCAAATCCGCATGAACCACCTCCCCGACGATTTCAGAAGAGTCCGCACTCAAGCCTGTGGGGAGGTCCACGGAGATCACCGGTTTACCGGACCGGTTGATCCGGCGTACTGCCTGTTCCACCAGCCCGCGGACCGGCGGGACGATCCCGGTTCCCAGGATCGCATCCAGGATAAGATCGGCCTTACTGATCCAGCGTGAAACCGAAGAAAAATCTTTTGGAGAGACCACCGGATGGATTCGGATCTTCATGCGTTCGCAGATGGCGTAATTGGCTGCTGCGTCTTCCTGGAGGCTCTCAGGTTCTCCCAAGAGAACCACCTGGACGTGCGCCCCTCGGTTTGCAAGGTGTCTGGCCGAGGCCATCCCGTCCCCGCCGTTGTTCCCCTTGCCGCAGAAGATCAGCACGGACCTCCCCCAAAGCCGGCCGTATTTCGTCTCCATGGAACGGATCACCCCCAGCGAGGCGTTCTCCATAAGCACGATTCCGGGGATCCTGTACTCCCTGACGGCCTCCCGGTCCAGTCTCTTCATCTGTTCAGCATTCGCGACCTTCATACTCGGCTCATCGTCAATTAAGTTGACAAAGGGTTCAAGGGTTCACCAGCGCCTTCATTTCCCTGACAGCCCGTTCCAGCCCTACCAGCACCGCCCTGGATATGATGCTGTGTCCGATGTTCAGCTCCTCGATCTCCGGTATGGCGGCGATCCGGCTGACGTTCCGGTAGGTCAGCCCGTGCCCTGCATGGATGCTGATCCCGATCTCACGGGCAGTCTGCACGGCCCGATGGATACGCTCCAGTTCCCGGGCCTGCGCCTTGCCTTTGGCCTCCGCATAGGCGCCGGTATGGATCTCCACGGCATCAGCGTTCAACTCCTTTGAGGCGATCACCTGTCTGGGATCGGGATCCACGAAGATGCTGACCTCGATCCCCTTATGCCTCAGCCTCCGGATCCCTTGCTTCAGGGACTTCCCATGGGCCGCCACATCCAGTCCGCCTTCAGTCGTGAGTTCCGCCCTCTTTTCAGGAACGAGACAGACCGCATCCGGTCTCTCCTTCAGTGCGATCCGGATGATCTCCTCGGTTGCCGCCATTTCCAGGTTCAGTCGGACATGAATCACACGACGGATCAAACTTAAATCACGGTCCTGGATATGCCTGCGGTCCTCTCTCAGGTGGATGGTAATGCCGTCTGCTCCGGCCAGCTCGGCAATGAGCGCGGCCGCAACCGGATCCGGTTCCGTGGTCAGCCTGGCCTGACGGATCGTGGCCACGTGATCAATGTTCACTCCCAGTCGTGTCACAAGAAACCCCTTTCTAAAATAGGCTGAAATCCGAATATCGAAATCCCAATTTTGTTTCTTCTCCCATATAGTGGATAAAAAGGGTTCAAGGGTTCAAGGGGTCCAGTGTTTCTCTCTGGAGACTTTGCTTGCTTTTCTGTATTTCACTTGAATCCTTGACCCCTCGGACCCTCAATTTCTTGAAAAGCACTTCACTTGACCCCTGGAATCCTTGACCCCTTGACCCCTGATGTTTTCACCTACTCTTCTGGAGATAATCTTTAATTTTTAACACCAATCGCCTTCTCGATCTCTCCCGCTATGCTTTCGGCCATATCCCGGATCGAATCCGAATCCGGTCCTTCGATCATGACCCTGGCCTTGTTTTCAGTGCCTGAATACCTGACCAGAACCCTCCCCTCCTCTTTAAGTTTCTGCTCTGCGGAATGGATGGCCTTCTTGACGTCCGGCAGGCTTTCAAAATCCTTTTTCTCCCTGACCCTGACGTTCTTGAGGATCTGCGGAAGCGTGGTCATGACCGAAGCGAGTTCGGAGAGACTCTTTCCGGACCTCCTCATGATGGAAAGGACCTGCAGGGCCGACAGGATCCCGTCTCCCGTGGTATTGTAGTCCATAAATAGAATATGACCGGATTGCTCCCCGCCCAGATTATATCCTCCCCGGATCATCTCCTCGGCCACATACCGGTCTCCGACCTGCGTCCGGACGACCCGTATCCCCTGTTTTTTCAGCGCCAGTTCCAACCCCATGTTGCTCATCACCGTGGTCACCAGGGTATTCTCACGCAGGACCCCTCGGCTTTTCATGTCCAGGGCGGAGAAGACCATCACGGGGTCGCCGTTGACCTCACTCCCCTTTTCATCCGAAAAGATCACGCGGTCTGCATCTCCGTCCAGGGAGATGCCGATATCGGCGCCATGGTCCAGAACGGCCTTTATGATCACATCAGGATGGAGCGACCCGCAGTCCTTGTTAATGTTGCATCCGTCGGGCCGGTTATTCAAGACGACGATATCGGCGCCGAGTTCCTGCATGACCAGCGGGGCGGCCTTGTACGCCGCGCCGTTGGCACAGTCAATCACGATCTTGATCCCGGAGAGGTCATACTCCTTGGGGAAGCTTGTTTTGATGTAAGAAACATAGCGGCCCTCCGCGTCATCAATCCGAAAGGCCTTTCCCACCTCCTCGGCCGTGGGCCGGATGGAATCAATATCATTGGAAAAAATAAGAGACTCCATCTCCTCTTCTATTTCATCCGGGAGTTTGTACCCATCGGGAGAGAAAAACTTGATCCCGTTGTCCTGATAGGGGTTGTGCGAGGCGGAGATCACCACACCCGCGTCCGCCCGGAGATTTTTAGTCATGAAGGCAATGGCCGGCGTGGGGAGGGGACCGACCAGCAGGACGTCCACGCCCATGGAGCAGATTCCTGACATGAGGGCGCTCTCCAGCATGTATCCCGAAAGTCTCGTATCCTTGCCTATGATGACCTTGTGCCGGCCGGAGCGCGCCTTCTTGAAAATATGTGAAGCCGCCCTCCCGAGCTTGATCGCCATTTCCACGTTCATGGGGTAGACGTTGGCAACACCCCGGACGCCGTCGGTTCCAAACAACTTGCCCAAGATTGACCCTCCTTTATACACAGTGACAGAGGTTAATCAGTTTGTCATTGTCCGGCTCGACCGGACAATCCACCCTTCGACAGGCTCAGGGTGACAATTGTCATGGTGAGCTTGTCGAACCATGGATTCCCCGATCAAGCCTGCCCTCGACTGCGATCGGGGGCCGGGGAATGACGTTGTTGGTTTATGAGGCTCTGTATATATAGAACGGTTCAGGAATGCTTCTCCACCTTGACCCGTATTTTTTCAGGACTGATCCGGATCACCTGAAACCCCTCGGGCAAGGTCACCTCCGGTTCCAGATCAAAGGCGCCCGGTGTCTCCGGCTCCTGGATCACGACCTCGATCATCGAAGGGAGCATATCCGTAAGTTTGGCCTCCGGCCCGGCGATGACCAGTGTCACCTTATCCGGATGAAAAACCGCCCCGTCCGAAGGGCCGGACCCCTTCACCGGTATATTCCGGAATTCACGCCGGCCTGACTTTTCCAGGATCTCCACGTCAACCTGGACCTTTTTGGGCCCTTTGATATAGACATTTCCACTGGGGGGCTTCAGGTCCGCCTCCACGGAAAAAGACCGGTTCTTTCCGAAGAGATCTATACGCGCGGTCTTGATCTTTTCCTGATCCTTGAGCGCCTCCTTCAGCCCCATCACCTCTACCTTGAGCGGCGTGGCCGTAACCCTCCCGATCTCGTAGCCTTTGGCTGCGGTCCCGAAGAAATCGGGTTCCACCGGGAGCGCTTTCTCGGCAAGTTTGCTCAGCTCGACCGTGACCTGTGAAGGACTGATCCTTACAACGGAGAGCCCTTCAGGGAGTTTGACTTCTTCCGGAAAGAGGGTGATGACGTTTTCACCCTCTTTTGCATCCTTGAGGTTGAGTTCCACGGTGATCTGTTTGGCATTCAGCGAGTTGAGCACGGCCTTCTGCCCGCGCACCCGCAAATTCACGAAATCAACCAGTTCGTTTTTGATGATCATATTCTCTGGGATTTTCACAATGGTCAGCGGGATGGTAAAAAACTCCTCAGCGCTTTCTCCCCCGACGATGGAAAACCAGAGGAAAAAAGCAAAAATAATGGAGAATGCCTTGATCCACAAATCCTTGATCAATATATCCTTAAAGCGCCTCATGCCTTTCACTCCGCTGATCCCTTTTTTAATTATGGTTCTTCTCCCATTTAGTGGGTAAAAAGGGGTCGAGGATTCCAGGGTTCAAGTGAAATACTTAAACGCAAGCAAAATCTCCAGAGAAAAACACTGGACCCCTTGACCGCTGATGTTTTTAGCACTTCACTCGACCCCTTGAATCCTTGGCCCCTTGACCCCTTCTTTTTCACCCACTCTTTTGGAGATGATCTTTAAAACCATTTCCTTGTTTTTTTCTTAACCGGCCGCATCACATTGGTCAGGACACGGCGAAGGGCCTGCGCATCCAGGTCCCGTGTAATCTTCCCGCCGATCACCACGGAAATGGTCCCTGTCTCTTCCGAGACCACGATCACCACGGCATCGGTCTCTTCAGTGATGCCCATGGCCGCCCGGTGACGGGTCCCCAGCTCCTTGCTCAGGTTGAGATTCAGCGTAAGCGGGAGGAAACATCCCGCGGCCTTGATCCTGTCCTTCTGAATGATCACGGCCCCGTCATGAATCGGGGAATAGGGGAGGAAGATACTGAGGAGGATCTCCTTGGACAACTTCGAGTCAATGGGCGTCCCCATCTCAATCAGGCCTTCGATGCTGTGCTCACGTTCAAGCAGGATCAGCGCCCCGATCTTCCGGCTCGCCATGGTGACGGATCCCTTGACCAGTTCATCAATGGTCTTGGCCTCCGATTCCAGGTTCATGGATGAAAAAACAGGGCTCTGCCCCATATGGGCCAGGGTCCTGCGGATTTCCGGCTGGAAAAGAATGATCACACTCAGGGCCAGATAGGCCCACAGGTTATTCAGCAGCCAGCTGATGGTATAAAATTTTGCCCACTGGAAAATGAACGAGGCCATGACCAGGATGGTCAGCCCGATGATCATCTGAAGGGCCCGGGTCCCTTTAAAAAGCTTGAACAGCTCGTAAAGGACGTAGGCAACGATCAGGATGTCGACGGCATCCTGCCATCGAAATGTCCGCAGAAACCAGTGGAGGACGTCGGAGATTTCAGAAAACATTCGGAACCATTTCTTTAAAATACAAGATAGGGTTATAGGGTTCAAGGGTTCAAGGGTTCAAGTGGTTTTTTGATTTCTGTTGCCCTTCAGTTTTTTTCTATGCTTTTCACTTGGACCCTAAGCCCCTTGACCCCTCGGACCCTTGAGTTTTTAAAAAGCACTTCACTTGACCCCTGGAATCCTTGACCCCTTGAACCCTTATGTTTTCACCCACTCTTTTGGAGATGATTCTAATTATCCAGACATTAAACGCGTTGGGCCACGGCATCGGTCACCTTGGCCACCCTGGCCATTTCCCGAACGTCGTGGACCCGGATGATATGGACGCCGTTCATGATCCCCACGCTCACGGTAGCCGCAGTCCCCTCAAGGCGGTCCGTAACTGAGAGGTTAAGAATGCTGCCGATGAATGACTTCCGAGAGGTACCGAGCAGGATCGGCCGCCCGAGAATTTTGAGTTCTGAAAGATGCCTGATGATGTCCAGATTATCCTGAAGGCGCTTTCCAAAACCGATCCCCGGATCCACCACGATCTGTTCCTCCCGGACCCCTGCCCTGTAAGCGATCTCCATGCTCTCCTCAAGGCTTGCGATAATCTCCCCCATGACGTCTTCATAGGAGGGTTCTTTTTGCATATCCCTGGGCGTCCCCTTGATATGCATGATGACGACCGGCACGCCGGTCTCGGCAATCAACGGCGCCATCTCCGGATCGAACCTCAGCCCGCTGATATCATTGATCATGTGTGCCCCGGCTTCAATGGCTTTTCTCGCCACACGCGCCTTGTAGGTATCCACGGAAATGACCGCCTCCGATTCCCTGGAAATACGCTCGACCAGAGGAAGGATTCTCGAGAGTTCAAGGTCTTCAGGCGTCTCCTCTGCGCCCGGACGTGTTGATTCCCCCCCGATATCGATGATATCGGCGCCGTCGTCCCTCATTCTCAAAGCATGGAGATAGGCCTTCTCCGGATCCATGAAGGTCCCTCCGTCGGAAAAGGAATCCGGCGTCACATTCAGAACCCCCATGATATGGGTCCTTTCATCGAGATTCAGCGCCTTGCCCCCGATTTCGATCCGGAACTTCCTGAGGTTCATGTTCGTTATGCTCTTTTCAATCTGACCGGCAAGTTCCGGAAGTCCGAAGATCTTTTGCTTCTTCAATTTACGGATCAGCTCGCGGTACTGTCTCTCCGTGGCGATCATGAGGGCATCGGTGGTCTCCACGGCGTGTGTGAGCGTCCCATGTGAAACAGCGCAGTCTCCCCCGCGTGAAAGCAATTCCTGTTTGAGAAGGTTGGCCACTTTGCAGGGAATGCCGGCAAGACGGATCAGTCTGGTCAATCCTTTGGGAAACATCATGCCGATCCCTTCCGGATCGGCGCCCAGACGTTTCATTTCACGGATGAGTTCATCCCTCGTTCCCAGATTGAGGACCCTCATCCGGTATCTCATTCCTTGGCCTCTTTGGGGGATTTTCCGTCTATGATCTCATCGAGCTGTTCTGCATTCAGAACCTCGATATCCAGCAGGGTTTCGGCGATCCGTTTCAAGGTTTCAATGTTCTCTTGGAGAAGCCTTCTGGCCTCGTCATGACACTCGTTGACAACCCTTCTCACCTCGGAATCAATCTCCACGGCCGTGGCTTCGCTGTAGTCCCTGTGCTGCGAGATCTCTCTCCCCAGGAAGATCTGCTCTTCCTTCTTGCCGAAGGTCACCGGGCCGAGCTTATCACTCATGCCCCACTCGCAGATCATCTTTCTTGCAAGCTCGGTGGACCGCTCGATGTCGTTTCCGGCCCCTGTGGTCATCTGATCAAAGATCAGCTCCTCGGAGGCCCTTCCGCCCAGGAGCACCGTGATCCTGGCCAGCATATTCTCCTTGGAGTAGGTGTACTTGTCCGACTCCGGTATCTGCTGAGTCACCCCCAGCGCCCTTCCCCTGGGAATGATGGTCACCTTGTGCACCGGATCGGCGCCGGGAACCAGCCTGGCCACCAAGGCATGTCCCGCTTCGTGATAGGCCGTGTTTCTCTTCTCCTCATCGGTCATGACCATGCTTCTTCGCTCTGCGCCCATCATGACCTTGTCCTTGGCTGATTCGAGGTCGGACATGTCGACCTTGTCCTTGTTCTTGCGCGCAGCGAGCAACGCTCCTTCGTTCACCATGTTGGCCAGGTCGGCCCCGGAGAACCCCGGTGTCCCCCTTGCAAGGGTCATGATATCCACGTCCTCTGCCATGGGGATCTTCCGGGTATGGACCTTGAGTATCCCTTCCCTCCCCTTGATGTCCGGATTCGGGACCACCACCTGCCGGTCGAATCTCCCGGGACGCATGAGGGCCGGATCGAGGACGTCGGGCCGGTTGGTCGCTGCGATCAGGATCACGCTTTCATGGGATTCGAATCCATCCATCTCCACCAGAAGCTGGTTCAATGTCTGCTCCCGCTCATCGTGACCTCCACCGAGCCCGGCGCCCCGGTGGCGTCCCACCGCGTCGATCTCGTCGATGAAGATGATGCAGGGGGCGTGCTTTTTCCCCTGGTCAAAGAGGTCCCTGACCCTGGAGGCGCCCACGCCCACAAACATTTCAACAAAATCAGAGCCGCTGATCGTAAAAAAGGGGACATCCGCCTCCCCGGCAATGGCCCTCGCCAGAAGGGTTTTGCCTGTCCCGGGCGGCCCCATCAGGAGCACCCCCTTGGGGATCTTTCCTCCGAGTTTCTGGAACTTTTTCGGATCCTTGAGAAACTCGATCACTTCCTGGAGTTCCTCTTTGGCCTCATCGATTCCGGCCACGTCCTTGAAGGTCACTTTCTGCTGATCCTCGGTCAGGAGCTTGGCGCGGCTCTTCCCGAAGGAGAGGGCCTTGTTCCCTCCGCCCTGCATCTGCCTCATGAAAAAGATCCAGACGCCGATGAGGAGGAGAAAGGGGAACCATGAGACCAGGATGGTCATCAGGAGTGACTCTTTCCTGGGAGGTTTGGCCTTGATCTTGACCCCCTTGGTCCGAAGGTCCTTGATCAGGTCAGGATACTGCGGTGAATAGACCCTGAAGGTCTTGCCGTCCTGCGTGATGCCGGTGATCCCTTCGTCTTCCTGGATCACAACCTCCTTGACTTCTCCGTTATCCACCTGATCCAGGAATTCCGTAAACGTGATCTCGTGCGTGATGTCCTTCTGGTAATTGAAGAGATTGAAAACAAGGACCATCACCATACCGATGACAAGCCACAGGGTTAAACTTTTATAGAAGGAATTCACAAAGGGCCTCCCGGACGGCAAATCAATGCGCAAAAGACAGGAGAAATGTCCTATCTTGTTGATTTACATTGTTTTTTATATTGCACATCCTATCATAAAATCTTTCTGATAAACAATAAAAAAATTATATTTCCAAATAAAAAGTTCCAAACCGCATTGAACGGCCACAGGCGTCATCAGATCTCCGTGATGCAGACGGACTTTTTACGAAGCCGTGATCATGTGGACCTCCGGCAGATGCCGATACTCCTCATTAAAATCCATGCCGTACCCCACGACGAAATGATCCGGGATCTGAAACCCCAGGTAGTCGATCTTAACCTCGACCTTTCTCCTCGACGGCTTGTTCAGCAGTGAGCAGACCTTGATGGACCTGGGACTCCGCACCGTAAGGAGCCGGAGCAGGTAATCCGTGGTCAGGCCGGTATCAATAATATCGTCCACGATCAAAATGTCCCGGCCGGCCACAGGCTGATTCAAATCTTTGAAAACCTTGATCTCCTCAGACGGGTCCGTGCCCGGTCCATAACTGGCCACGCCCAGGAAATCAATCCGGACCGGGATGGAGATCGCCCGGACCAGGTCCGCCATAAAGACAAAGGCCCCTTTAAGGATTCCGACCATGAGGAGGTCCTTGCCTTGATAGTCACGTGATATCTCACCAGCCAGATCGCAGACCCTGTTTCTGATGGCCTCAGCCGATATCAGGACTTCGCCGAGTCTCTTCATGCTCTTTCCCGTTTAAGCGGCGGATCTGAATCAGAAGGGCACGGCGGGTCTTGTCATCCACGGCATAACGCCCATCCATCCGGTATCCACCAATCCAGAGGATCTCGTTTTCACGATTGACCAGGAGCGGGACCCGGCCGCGCTCCATGTATGGTATCTTCTCGTCAATGAAAAACCGTTTGACTTTTTTCTTTTTGCCGAACCCCTTGGGATAAAAAATATCCCCCGGCCGCCTTGTCCTGAAACCAAGCGGGCCGGAACACTTGTCCAGATCCAGGACCGCCTCGCTTTTCAGAAGAGAGTCCGCTGTCTCATCAAGGGAAAGGACCCTGGATTCCACCTCGATCCTCAGCTCGGGGATCCGCTTGCTGCCGGGAACCGGGATCTCATAAAGATCCCCAGGGCTCTCTTTTGGATTCTCCATGGAAAACTCCAGCCTTTCGTAGGACTTTCGGACCTTCAATCCCTCCGGGAGATCGATCCTCGCCGCGGAGCCCTCCGCCTCCATCAGTTTCAAGACCGAATCCACATGCCGGAAAGTGATCTCGGAAGACTCGCCGGCCTGGACCATGGCCATCCTCACCATCCTTCGCACCATGGCATGAGAAAGACCCTTAAGATCTGATAGATCGAGGGCCACTCCGCCGGGGATAGTCATCGGGGAGAAGCGCTTTTCAGCCTCTTCCTGCATGAAGGCCTCTTCCTCCCCGAGTATCTCTGCTGTCCTCTGCAGGTCTTCCACCAGGTTCGGGTTGTATCTCTCCACCAGCAGAGGGATCAGTTCCCTGCGGATACGGTTTCGAAGATAAATCCCCTTCTGATTGGAGGAG
>MNYV01000024.1 GCA_001873285.1 Nitrospirae bacterium CG2_30_53_67 | reverse complement strand
GAATCATCCTGGATACCCACTTGAGGACCCCGCTCGATGCCCGGGTGATTGTAAATGATTCCCCTGCCAAGACCTTCATCTTTGCAGGAGGGGACGTGGCCAGGGAGAGGATTAAGGCCTATCAGGAACGAAACGTCACGGTCCTGGTCGCGAAAAAGGGGATGCACAGGATCGAGTTCGTCCAGATCCTGGAAGACCTCGGAGTGATGGAGGTCAGCAGTCTCATGATCGAAGGAGGGGCCGAGGTCCATGCCTCGGCGCTCAAGTCCGGGATTGTTGACCGCGTGGTCTTCTTCGTGGCGCCGAAGATCATCGGCGGAGGGGGAAGCAGGGAGTCCGTCGGGAACCTGGGCGTGGAACGCATCCGGGATGCCGTGCAGATTGAGCATATCCATGTCGAACAGGTCGGTGAGGACGTGATGATTGAGGGAGATGTGATCAAGCCCGACGGTCTGACCAACCCGATCTATGCGCAAGGCCGATCCGCGGAACCGAGAACGGTTTGAGATAGAATGAATCCCCCTCATCCTCGCCTTCTCCCTCAAGGGGAGAAGGGATCGGAGGCAAGAGGTGTAACGGGGTAAAAAGGAATCGGATGTTTACGGGAATCATTGAAGAGATCGGTAAGGTGCGTTCCCTGAAAAAGGCTGGAGAGAGCGCCCAAATGTCCGTAGAGGCGAGAACCATTCTCGAAGATATACACGAGGGTGACAGCATCTGTGTAAGCGGGGCCTGTCTGACCGTGGTCGCTTACGATGCAAACGCTTTTACCCTGGACGTCTCACCGGAGACACTAAGCGCCACCACACTCGGCGAACTCAAACCCGGGGATGCGGTCAACCTCGAGCGCGCGATAAAAGCCGGAGGACGCTTCGGGGGACACATGGTGAGCGGGCACGTGGACGGGGTAGGGACCCTGATCCGAAAAACAGCGCAGGGAAACGCACAGGTACTGACCTTTTCGGCGCCGGGAGAGATTCTTTCGACCTCGGTACCCAAGGGTTCCATGGCCGTGGACGGGGTCAGTCTCACGATCAACGAAATCGGGGGAGAGTCCTTCTCGGTAAGCATCATTCCGCATACGGCCCGAATGACCACGCTCGGCGTCAGGGGAATCGGAAGCCGCGTAAACCTGGAGGCGGACCTGATCGGAAAATATGTCCGGCGCATCCTCAATCAACGTGATGAAGGCGAAAAATCCGCACACGGAAAGATCGACCTGGGGTTTCTTTCGGAGCACGGGTTTGCATGATGGGAGCGAAGCAATTCCAAAAGAGTGGGTGAAAACATCAGGGGTCAAGGGGCCAAGGATTCCAGGGTTCAAGTGAAGTGATCAAAACATAAGGGGCCGAGGATCTTAGGATTCAAGGGTTTTAGTGATTTGCTCTGTAGATTTTGCTTGCATTTAAGTATTCCACTTGAACCCTTGACCCCTTGACTCCTATGACCCTATGGCTCTTCAGTCCTCAAACCCTTTTTACCCACTATGTGGGAGAAGAACCATAATTCATAAACAATACGAGGTTAGATATGAAAAAAGAAATATCCACCATCGAAGAGGCCATTGAGGATATCCGTCAGGGGAAAATCGTCATCCTGGTTGACGATGAAGACCGGGAGAACGAAGGGGACCTGACCATGGCCGCGGAGAAGGTGACCCCGGAGGCCGTCAACTTCATGGCCAAGTACGGCCGCGGGCTGATCTGCCTTTCCCTGACTCCGGAGAAGGTCAAGAGCCTGGACCTTCCTTTGATGACCAGGGAGAATGAGTCGGCCTTTGGAACGGCCTTTACGGTTTCCATCGAGGCGAGAAGGGGCGTAACCACGGGGATCTCTGCGGCCGACCGGGCGACCACGATCCTTACCGCCGTCCATCCGGATGCCAAGGCTAATGATTTGGTGCGGCCGGGACACATCTTCCCTCTCAGGGCCAGGGAGGGGGGGGTTCTGCAGAGGGCCGGTCAGACCGAGGGATCCGTGGACCTGGCTCGGCTTGCCGGTCTTACACCGGCCGGGGTGATATGCGAGATCATGAACGAAGACGGCACCATGGCCCGCCTTCCTGAACTTGTCAAGTTTGCAAAGATGCACGGTCTGAAAGTCGTGACCATCCGGGACCTGATTGCCTATCGCCTGCAAAACGAATCCCTGGTCCGCCGCTCGGCCGAGGCCGTCATCCCCTCGTTGTTCGGCGGTGAGTTCAAGGTGATCGTCTATGAAAACGACATCGACCATAAGGAACATCTGGCCCTGGTCAAGGGAGAGATTCATCCGGACGAAGAAATCCTGGTACGTGTCCATTCCGAGTGCCTGACCGGCGACGTCTTCGGCTCCAAACGGTGTGACTGCGGGGATCAGCTTCAAACCGCCATGGGCCTCATCGCAAAACAAGGGAAGGGGGTCATCCTCTATATGAGGCAGGAGGGGAGGGGGATCGGCCTTGCCAACAAGATCAAGGCCTATGCCCTGCAGGATCAGGGGCTGGATACCGTGGAGGCCAATGAGAAGCTCGGGTTCAAACCCGATCTCAGGGACTACGGGATCGGCGCCCAGATCCTTGTGGAGCTTGGGGTGCGAAAGATCAGGCTCTTGACCAACAATCCCAGGAAGATTATCGGGCTTCAGGGATACGGCCTGGAGGTGGTCGAACGGGTTCCCATAGAGACGGCCACCCGGAGCTGCAACCTGAGGTATCTCAAGACCAAAAAGGAAAAAATGGGACATTTCCTGAATCATATATAAAAACAGGGTCCAAGGGGTCAAGGATTCCAGGGGTCAAGTGAAATGCTCTTTAGAAACCCAAGGGTCCAAGGGGTCAAGGGGCCTGGGGTCCAAGTGAAAAGCATTTTAATAACTTAAGGAGGAGACATGCCGAAGATGATTGAAGGTGAATTGCAAGCCAAGGGTCTTAAATTCGCGATCGTGGTGAGCCGTTTCAATGACTTCATCACGTCCCGACTACTGGAAGGGGCCATGGACGCGCTGAAGCGGCACGGCGCCTTGGACAAGGACGTTGCGATCGTCAAGGTGCCGGGCGCTTTTGAGATTCCTTTCGCGGCCAGGATGCTGACTGCAAAGGGAGGGTACGACGGCGTGATCTGCCTCGGTGCGGTTATCCGGGGGGCGACGCCGCATTTCGATTATATCAGCGCCGAGGTCACCAAGGGGATCGCTTCTCTCGCCATGCAGTCCGCCATCCCCGTCATGTACGGGGTGCTGACCACGGATACCATCGAGCAGGCCATCGAGCGGGCCGGCGCCAAGGCCGGAAACAAGGGGGCCGAGGCGGCGCTCGGCGCCATCGAGATGGTCAATCTCTTCCGCCAGTTGGGGAAGTAGACTCCGTTAAAAAGAGTAGGTGAAAACATCAGGGGTCAAGGGGCCAAGGATTCAAGGGGTCGAGTGAAGTGCTAAAAACATCAGGGGTCAAGGGTCATAGGGTTACGCTTCACGTGTCCCGCTTTTCTCTATTTTTGTCGTTAGATCCCGGCATCTCCTTGAATCTATATTTCACTTGAATCCTTGACCCCTTGAACCCTCGACCCCTTTTTACCCACTAAATGGGCGAAGAACCAAAAGAATAGACAGGTATCTCCAACCGAGTGGAAGGATTATGGGCAAGAGACGAAAGAGCAGGGCGCTGACCCTTCAGCTCCTTTATCAATATGAAATCCGCAAGGAGCCTCCCATGGAACTGCTTAAAGAGTTCTGGAAGGGACAGAAAAGCCTGGACAAGGATATTCGATCCTTTGCCGAGTCCATCTTCATCGGCACCGTGGAACAGATCGAAAAGATCGACCTGCTGATCTCAGAGCTTTCGCTCCATTGGAAACTTTCCCGCATTTCGATGGTCGACAAGAACATCCTACGTCTCGCAATCTATGAGATCTGTTTCCGGGAAGACATTCCGGAAAAGGTCACGATTGATGAGGCCATTGAGCTGGCCAGGCAGTACAGCGGGGATGACGCAGGCTCCTTTATCAACGGGATTCTGGACAAGGTGCTGAAAGAAAAGGAACGGTACATGGAAAAATATTCACTCATTTAAATCTACAGTCGGTAACCTCCGGCAAAGCCGGAGGCTTGACGTTTTCTGGCCCCTCAAAGGGGCCTACTCGTAAGCGGTTAAAAACACCCTACTCGGAGTCCCCTTCCATCAAGGGAGGGAAAGCCCACTAACAGTTCCCTCGCCCCTTGTGGGAGAGGGTAAGGGTGAGGGGGATAACCGGCAGCGCATATAGGACCGTTGTTCTTCAGTCGTCAATCAATGGGATCGTCATCCAAAAGAGATAAGGCGGCAAAACATTTTCAGGTAAACATTGTGCGTATCGCCATTTTCTCCGATGTCCACAGCAATCTTGAGGCGCTGAACGCTGTTCTAACCGAGATCCGGAAACAGAAACCGGACCGTGTCTTCTTCCTGGGGGATGCGGTGGGATACGGGCCCGACCCCAACGAATGCATGGAGAAGATCTTCGAGGTCTCGGACATGATCGTGGCCGGGAATCACGACCATGCCGCGGTCGGCCTCACCGACATCGATCAGTTTAATCCCCTGGCCGCAGAGGCCATTCTCTGGACCCGGTCGGCGCTGACCTCGGAGAACCGTGACAGGCTCCTTTCCCTTCCGATGACGGAACGTGAAAAGGATCTTTTTCTTGTCCATGCATCTCCGGACCGGCCTCAGGAGTGGTCATACATCTCTTCCATGCCGGATGCGGCATATCACTTTGATTTCTTTGAAGGAAAGATTTGCCTGGTCGGCCATACGCACCGGCCGGCAGCCTATTTTTGCGATGGGAATCAATTCGGAGAAATCCAAGAATCCGTGTTGACAATAGAGGAGAAGATTCGTTATATTGTCAACGTCGGAAGTGTCGGACAGCCCAGGGACAGGAATCCGGATGCCGTCTATGTCCTCTACGATACTGAGGAAGAAAAAATTTCGTTTGTACGGGTAAAATATAATTTCCGGATCACCCAGGATAAGATGAGGGCGCACCATCTGCCCTCTTTTTTAATTGAACGCCTCGAATACGGAATTTAGAGCGGATGAAAACATTAGGGGTCAAGTGAAATGCTTTTCAAAAACTTGAGGGTTCGAGGGGTCAAGGGGCCTAGGGTCCGAGTGAAAAGCTTAGCAAGAAACTGATGGGTTAACAGATCAAGAACCCTGGGGGTAGGTGAGATGATAGAAGATACCTAAATTAAAAAAAACCACTTGAACCCTTGAATCCTTGAACCCTGGAACCCTTGATACTTCTTACGTCATAAAAGAATAAAAAGGCATGCATCATGATCGAACGGTATACAAGACCTGAGATGGCCCGGATCTGGGACCTTCAAAACAAGTATGGAAAATGGCTTGAGGTGGAGATCCTGGCCTGCGAGGCCCATGCAAAAAAGGGGAGGATACCCA
>MNYV01000023.1 GCA_001873285.1 Nitrospirae bacterium CG2_30_53_67 | reverse complement strand
TTGAGGAGGAATTGAAACTCCGTGCGGAACGCCGGGGCTCGGATCCTCCGGAAACCATCCGGCTGATGGATGAGATTTTTTTATTCGGCCGGAGACTTTACCTCATGAACAGCAAAAAGAGCGTGGCCGGGAATCTACGGCTGTGTCTTCGTCACCTGTTTAAAGATAGAAAAAGGAATGTTTCTGCTCCGGCTTGATGATTTGTGCGGCGGAACGGATCACAGCGACGATATCATTGTTGATCTTGGGGTCGGCCGGATAGAGGATGAATCCGTTGTTGTTTTCCCTGTACCTCGGGGTGTAGCCGATCATGGTTTCGTTGTCCATGAAGGTGATCTCCACGCGGTCTCCGAAGCCGTGCCGTTCGGGAACGGAATCGGGTTGGGAATGATAATCAGGGTTTCCGTCAAGGTTCTTTACAAAGAAGACCGCCTTGAGATCCTCAACCTGTACTTGCGTGGCCTGCAGCTCTTCTTGGGTCTTGCTGTCCACTTCGGTGAGGTCAAAGGTATTGCGGAAGAATGCGAAGTTTCTGGTATACCCTTTTTTGATGTCGCCACTTTTATAATGAACGACAACAGCAGGACGAAATTCCATGGTATGCCCCAAAAATTATCTGAATGATTTCAATTTACCCTATCCTATGCCCTATTGTCAAGTTCAAATCTCCATTTTTGATGGGAATAATGCCCAACACCGCGATCCCTTTCTTAGGCCGGCTTTCTTCCTGCTTGATTTTTCAGGTTCCCATGGATATGATTTTAAACCGGATTGAATTCAAGGGAGAAGGAGCGTGTAGAGCCGGTGCAAAATAAGATCGTTCTCACCATTGCCGGATCAGACCCCACGGGCGGGGCAGGGATCCAGGCCGACCTCAAGACATTCCATGCCCTTGGTTTGTACGGACTCTCCGTGATTTCCGCGATTACGGCCCAGGATTCGAAAGGCGTCCGAGGGGTCTTTCCCGTGGCCCCGGAGGCCTTTTCCCTCCAGCTTGAAACCGTGCTCAGCGATTTCAGGATCGATGCGGTCAAGACAGGGATGCTTGTTTCTGCGGACCATGTTCGTATTACAGTGGATTTTTTGAAACGGTTCCCCCCCAGGATTCTGGTGATCGATCCGGTCATTCGCTCTTCGAACGGGGTTCCCCTCTTGAATGAAGAGGGCGTCTCCGTCATGATGGATGCCCTCTTCCCGCTTGCCGCAGCGGTCACCCCAAACCTCTCCGAGGCCGGGATCTTAAGCGGGATGGATCGCTCTCCTGATGAGGAAGAGGATTCATGGATCAGAAGGATGTGCAAGTCCATACAGGCCCTCGGTCCCCGGGACGTGATTGTCACCGGAGGACATCGCTCAGGGGATCCTATGGACCTTCTTTACGACGGAATTGATTTTGTCTCGTTTCCGGGACCCAGGGCGGCTAAAGAACTTCACGGAAGCGGCTGCATTTTTTCGTCCGCCCTCTGCGGATATCTTGCGCTCGGCTGCTCCATGAATGAAGCCGTATCCCGGTCCAAACAATACACCTTGGAAAGGTTCCTGGAAAAGTAACGGGGTAAATTTTCCTCCCACTTTTTACCACGGGTTGATCCATATTTTTTCCTGCAAGCAGGGTTCCCCTGCTCATGCCATATATCCACCAAGAAAAAATTCATACACAATATATTGATCATGGATTTCTATTTTTTTGTCAAACTGTTTTTTCATGAAAGATTTTTCAAATCGGATGTCTATCCAAGCCAAAAAAATTTCAATAAATTCCTTGACATTGTGCGAGTCAGGTGGGTATACTGCGCTCATTGGTGGGGTGAAGTGGGATCTTGTGGAGGATAGATGTTCCGGGGCAGGTTTAATCATACCATTGATGCCAAGGGACGGCTGAATTTCCCGGCCAAGTTTCGGGAAGTCCTTGCCAACAACTACGAGGAAAAACTGATTGTGGTGAAATACAACCGGTGTCTTCGCGCCTATCCCCTGTCCGAATGGATTACCTTCGAAAAGTCAAAAAGCCAGCAGTATAGAAACCAGGCGCAGGAAGATACCTTGAGAATGGTTTTAAGTTCACTCGCTGAGTGCGCCATTGACAAACAGGGAAGGATCCTGATCCCCCAGGATTTGCGGGACTATGCCGGTCTGTCCAAAGATGCGGTTCTGATCGGTATGTTCAAAAAGATCGAGATTTGGGATAAGAAACGGCAAGAGGAGCATGAGGCCTTGGTTCAAGAGTCACAGGATTTGGGAGAGGCGCTCACGCAGCTCGGTTTGTAGTAATTTATAAATAAAAGGATCATCTCCAAAAGAGTGAGTGAAGACATCAGGGGTCAAGGGGTCAAGGATTCCAGGGGTCAAGTGAAGCGCTAAAAACATAAGGGGCTGAGGGTTCAAGGGTTCCAGTGTTTTTCTCTGGAGATTTTGCTTGCGTTTTAGTATTTCACTTGACCCCTTGAACCCTGGAATCCTCGAACCCTTTTTACCCACTAAATGGGAGAAGAACCAAATAAAATTTCTGCCAGAATTGAAAGAAAAAATAGGTTCCGGCTTGTCCGGGTTGGGAGGGGAGAACATGGCAACTCTAAAGAACCAGAAGGTGAAGATCATGATCTTGAAGCTGGACCGTGATATCGACGTGAGCGACATGGAACAGATCTGCGGGATCATCGATCATTCCCGCGGCAAAGGGTACACGTTCTTCATTCTGGATTTGGGAGCCGTCAATCACGTGAACTTTCTGGGGTTGAGGCGGTTATCTCAGGCGGCCGAGCGGCAGCGTGAGGCCGGCGGCGAGCTCGCCCTGACGGGAGTCAACGGGTATTTGAAGAACATCTTTCAAATCGTAGGCGTATACAAGGATTTTCAGTACGTGACAAGCTGCTGCAACGGGATTCAGCAGATTCAGAAGGACCAGCAGATTCAGGACCTTGATGTCGCGGTCATCAACGGCAAAAGCTTCAAGGGATTGGGTAAGGCGTCCGTGAACTCAGCCGGGCTTCAGAACTATTAAGCGGCCCTGTTTGCAAGCAGGGCATTATGCCTTTCGGCGCGCCGCCCTATCGGATGAAGACCGCCGTTTAAACCATGACGGGAAGAAGAAGGTTTATGGTACATGCAGAAAAAACACAGACCGGTCATGCGGGAAGAGTCTTTATCCATGCTGAATATCAGGCCGGGCGGTCTCTACGTGGACTCAACCCTCGGGGACGGCGGCCATGCCGAAATCATGCTCAAGAAATCCTCCCCGGATGGGATGGTCATCGGAATCGACCGGGACCCCGAGGCCGTTGCACGGGCTTCGGAGAGGCTCAGCCCTTTCAGAAACAGGGTACGGGTCATGCAGGGGAATTTCCGAGATCTTTGCAGGCTCATACGGGAGGCCGGATTCGATTCAGTGGACGGTGTTTTGATGGACCTGGGAGTTTCCATGATTCAGGTTGCTACTCCCTTGCGCGGGTTCAGCTTTATGCTGGACGGCCCGCTCGATATGCGGATGAACCCTGAAGAGCCGGTCCCTACGGCCTATGATCTTGTGAATGGCGCAGGGATCGATGAACTTCGGAAGATCCTTGTGGAATACGGGGAAGAGAAGAGATGGCGGCCGGTGGCAGGCGCCATCCTGAAGGCAAGAGAGAAAGGTCCGATCCGTACCACGAGAGAACTTGCAGGCTTGATTGAAAAAGCCCTTCCCGGCGCAAGGCGATATAGGATCCATCCCGCCACTCGGACCTTCCAGGCCCTGCGGATCGCGGTCAATGATGAGTTGAATGCCCTGCGAAAAGGGATCGAGGCTGCCGTGAAGATTCTCAAGTCAGGAGGCCGCCTCTGTGTGATCTCCTTCCATTCCCTCGAGGACAGGATCGTCAAACAGTTCTTCCGTGAACTGGAGAAGGGGTGTACCTGTCCTCCTGATATGCCTGTTTGTGCCTGCGGGAAATTACCCGTCCTCAGACGGATGACCAAAAAGCCGCTCTTCCCTTCACCGCAAGAGGTTAAAGGCAACCCGTGGGCTCGAAGCGCGAGGCTCAGGGCGGCAGAGAAGATAGAGGGACAGCCATGAAAAGCAGTTCAGGGATTTTGCTCGGGTCTCAAAAGATAGACATCTTTTCCAAGAAGAAGACCGACCGGCTGCAGATGCACTGGTCCTATCTGTTTGCGGTTCTGTTCTGTCTATTCGTCGGGATTTTTGCAGTCTGGGAGAGGGTGCAGTATGTCCGAATCGGATATGATATTCAAGTGCTGAAACAGGACCAGGAAAAGCTTCTCCAGGAGAAACGGAAGCTCCTTTTGGAATATAATACCTCGGTCTCCCTGGACAAGGTCGAGGAACGGGCCCGCAAGGAATTGGGGCTGCAGGTCCCGTCAGCGAATCAGATCTTTTATGTGAAGGAAATCAGGGCCAGGGCGAAAAAGTAAACCCCGTTACCGGATTCGGCCGCGGTTTAGAGGAGTGTATGAAGAATTTTTTCGGGAAACGATACCGATTCAAGGCCATGATCATCATGGCTGTTTTTGCTTTTGGGTATGCCTCCGTGTCCTACAGGCTCTATACCCTTCAGATCAGGGATCATGCCATGCTCAAGGATATGGCGCAGAAGCAGCACAAGTGCACGGTGCAGATCGTTCCCAAACGAGGCACGATTTACGATGCCAAAATGCGCGAGCTGGCCATCAGTGTGGATACGGTCTCCGTCTACGCCGTTCCTCCGAGGGTTAAAGATAAAATGACCGCGGCCGGCATCCTGGCGAAGATGACGGGCGAGGACCGCAGGAAGATTCTGAGGGAACTCCTGAAGAAAAAACAGTTTGTATGGATCGCCAGAAAACTCAATCCTGAAGTCATCCAAAAGCTGGATCAAGCCGACCTGGATGGCGTGTCGTTTCTTTATGAGAGCAGGCGTTTTTATCCGAATCGGACCCTGGCTTCCGGGCCCCTCGGTTTTGTCGGTCTGGACAACCAGGGCCTGGAGGGGATCGAGTTTCAGTACGACAACGACATCAAGGGACAGCCCGGATGGTTTATTGCCAGCGTGGATGCCAGGCGCCGGAAGATCATGACCGAGGCCAAGGGTTACGTGGAGCCTTCCGGCGCCAACCACCTGGTTCTGACCATCGACAAGGTGATCCAATACATGACCGAGGAGGAACTGAAGAAAGCGGTGGTGGAAAACCAGGCCCTGTCGGGCATGGCGGTGATGATGCGCCCCTCTACAGGAGAGATCCTCGCCATGGCAGGCTATCCTGTGATTAATCTTAACGAGTTCCAGGATTCACGGCCGCAGGACCGGAAGAACCGGGGGATCATTGAGAGCTTCGAGCCGGGGTCGATCTTTAAATTGATCACCCTCTCCACCGCCATTGACCAAGGAGCGGTAAGACCCCAGGATGTTTTTTTCTGTGAAAACGGGGCCTATCATTTCCGCACCACGGTCTATCACGACACGCATGAGCACGGCTGGCTTTCGGTGAGCCAGATCCTGCAGCTCAGCAGCAATATCGGGGCCATCAAGATCGGCGAAAAATTAAAGGACAAGGATTTCTATCGCTCCATGAAAAATTTCGGTCTCGGGGAGAAGACCAAGGTGGATCTTCCCGGCGAATCACCAGGTATGCTCCGGCCCGTCTCCAAATGGTCCGGACTTTCCATGGCCTCCATATCCATGGGCCAGGAGGTATCGGTCACGGCCCTCCAGTTCCTGACGGCTGTGTGTGCGATCGCCAACAAGGGGGTCCGGATGCAGCCCTATGTGGTTTCGCACGTCATCAACCCGGAGGGGAAGGTGATCCTCGAGAATAAGCCGAGGGCGGTCACGAAAGTGATCTCCGATAAGACCGCTGAGTTTATGATCTCTTCCATGGAATTGGTCGTCAGCAAAGAGGGGACAGCCCCCCTTGCCGACATTCCCGGCTACCGGGTTGCCGGCAAGACCGGGACGTCTCAGAAATTCGATTTTAATATCAGGCGATATTCCAAGGATAAGTATGTGGCTTCTTTTGTGGGTGTGGTTCCGTCGAAGAATCCTGAAATCGCCCTGATTGTGGTGTTGAATGAGCCCCAAGGTTCTTCATATTACGGGGGGGTGGTGTCTGCGCCGGTCTTTAGGAGGATTGCGGAAAGGACGCTCAGGTATTTAAGGGTGCCTCCTGAAAAGTCGCCGGAGACGATTATCTCTACTGCCGATGATGCGCCGGTTTCCATACGGAAGATCAGCGGGAGCGCATCATGCAGTTGAACGAGCTTCTGGAGGTCCTTCCCGGCGCCGAAGTCACGGGAGGGACGGAGAACATAGAGGTGAACGGCATCACGGATGATTCCAGGGAGACGGAGCCCGGGTTCCTGTTTATTGCCGTCAAAGGGGCGCACACGGACGGTCTGCGCCACGTGCCCAAGGCTGAAGAGAGGGGATCGGTGGCAGTCATCTCGGAGAAGAAACTGAATCTCAGGCGGGCCGTAGGGATCACGGTCCCCGATTCCATGGATGCGCTGGCCAGGGTTTCCGCGCATTTCTATGGTTATCCGTCGGAGAAAATGACCCTGGTCGGGATCACCGGCACCAACGGAAAGACCACCGTCTCCCTGCTGATTCAGGGGATCCTCAGGGAAGCCGGGATGAAACCGGGATTGATCGGAACCCTCCGATATGAGATCGGGGATGAGATCCTGCCCGCGCCGAACACCACACCCAATGCGCTCCGCGTGCAGTCTCTCCTGAGCCGGATGATCGGGAAAGGGCTGGAGGCCTGCGTCATGGAGGTCTCATCCCATGCCCTGGCGCTCGGGAGGGTTCTCGGGTGCCGTTACAATATTAGGGTCTTGACCAACCTGACCAGGGACCACTTGGATTTTCATGGGACCATGGAATCGTATTATGAGGCCAAGCAAAGACTCTTCCATGAAGCGTATGCAAAACCCGGCGGGGCTTCCGTGATCAATATGGACGACCCGTGGGGGAGACGATTGATCAGGGAGTGTTCCGGACCGGTCTGGTCCTTCGGGATGCATCAGGATGCGGATTTCCGGGCCATGGATCCGAAATGCACGATCCATGGTCTTTGTTTTCGTATCCGGACCCCTCGAGGGGAACTGGCGGTCAACTCCCCTCTGATCGGCGCCTATAACATCTACAACATCCTCAGCGCCGTGGCTGCGGGGGTGTCTCTTGGCATTCCGGATCCGGTCATCCTTCAAGGGATGGCAAGGGTCTCCGGTGTTCCGGGGAGGTTTGAAAAGATTCAAGGCCCAGGATTCATGGCGGTGGTTGATTACGCCCATACGGACGACGCCCTGAAGCGCCTCCTTGAGAATGCGAGAACGCTCTGCAACGGGAGGCTGATCACCATCTTCGGATGCGGCGGGGAGAGGGACCGTGGCAAAAGGCCCATGATGGGAAGGGCGGCGGCTGAGCTCTCCGACAGGGTGATCGTCACCTCGGACAACCCGCGCGGCGAAGATCCGGCAATGATCATCCGGGATATCCTTGCCGGCATCATGCGTTCGGACGTCTCGGTCATCGAGGATCGAGGTCTCGCGATCCGGCAAGGGATCGAGGAGGCGGGAACAGGAGACCTGGTGGTGGTGGCCGGGAAGGGGCATGAGGATTACCAGATCATCGGGGATCATCGGTTCCACTTTGATGACCGTGAAGAGGTGAGGAAAGCCATCAGGCAACGGGTTTCAAAAGAGAAGGTGTAACGGGGTATACGGGGTCTATGCTGTTTATGACAACGGACGTCTTAAAGGCTACGGGCGGGAAACGGCTGAGAGGAAGGGAAGACCTTCACTTCTCCGGGATCTCCATTGATTCAAGAAGCATCCGCAAAGGGGAGCTTTTTGTGGCCGTCCTCGGCGACCGTTTTGACGGGCATGATTTCTGCGAAGAGGTTCTGAAGAAAGGGGCGCTGGGCGTGATGGTCCGGGAAGGATGGGCGCCTTTCCGTGAAAGCCTTTTTCAAGAGCCGGGAGCGGAGCAGAATCTGATCTCCGTTCCGGACACCATCAGGGCGCTCCAGGACCTGGCCCATGCGCACCGCATGCAGTACAGGATTCCCATTGTGGCGGTGACCGGAACCAATGGGAAGACCTCCACCAAGGAGATGATCTACAGCATTCTGAGTATCGGGCATCACGTCTTCCGTTCACAGGGAAACCTGAACAATCATATCGGAGTCCCCCTCAGCCTCTTCGGGATCGGCGGGGAGACCGAGGAGGCTGTCCTGGAATTCGGCATGAGCGGGACAGGGGAGATCCGCAGGCTGAGGGAGATCGCCCGTCCGGGCGTGGTGGTCATCACCAATGTCTCGGCCGCTCACCTGATGGCCCTCCGGACCGTAGAGGAGGTCGCCATGGCCAAGGGGGAGATCCTCGAAGAGATGGCCGAGGATGGGTGGGCTGTTTTGAACCGGGATGACCCGAGGGTCTATGCCATGCGGGGCCGGGTCAGAGGCAAAGTCATGACCTTCGGTCTGGAAAAAGGCGCGGATGTCACCGCAAAAGAGATTCATACCGGCGAGGATGGGACCCGCTTCAGACTGAAACACGGCGGGGAGGAGAGCGAGGTCCGTCTGAATATTCCGGGCCTGCATCAGGTCTCAAACGCGATGGCCGCGGCCGCGGCCGCCGTCGTCCTGGGAAGGCCCCTCTCCATCATTGCCCGGGGACTTTCTTCCTACCGGCCCCTGGCCCAGAGGTGGGAGACCTTCCGTCTCTTAAACGGCGCCGTGGTGATCAATGACGCCTATAACGCGAACCCGGAATCCATGAAGGCGGCGATTCGGACTCTAAAGGGTCTGGGACCTCACAGGAGGAATATCGCCGTGCTCGGAGATATGCTGGAGCTTGGGGGATATAGTGAGGAGGCGCACCGGTCCATCGGACGTCTGGTTGCAGAAAGCTCCCTGGATATCCTGGTCACCGTAGGCGAACACTCGGCGTGGATTGCAGAGGAGGCGGAAGACCATGGGATGAACCCAAAAGGGATCATCAGGTGCGCGAGCCGGGAGGATGCCGCGCTGAAACTCGGGAAAATCCTAAAAGGGAACGACCGCATTCTGCTCAAGGCTTCAAGAAAAATGGGGCTGGAACGGATTGCCGAGGAACTGAAGAACGCCGGGGCAATCTCTCAAAAAGAGACGCGGGGCAAGAGAAATTAAAGATCATCTCCAAAAGAGTGGGTGAAAATATCAGGGGTCAAGGGTTCCAGGGGTCAAGTGAAGCGCTAAAAACATAAGGGGCCGAGGGTCATAGGGTTCAAGGGTTCCAGTGTTTTTCTCTAATTGAAAAAAAAATTTAGATACACTTGAGTCCGGCAGGTAAGAAAAAATGCTCTATCATCTCCTATATCCTTTGCATGAGACCTATAAGTTCTTCAACGTCTTCCGCTACATCACGTTCCGGACCGTGGTGGCCGCGCTGACCTCCCTTTTGATCAGCCTGGTGGTCGGTCCGTATTTGATTCGGTGGCTGACGCAGTATCATGTCGGGCAGCGGATCCGGAAGCTCGGTCCCCAGAATCACCAGAAAAAGGCCGGGACACCGACCATGGGAGGGGTCCTGATTCTTCTCTCCCTTTTTGTCTCCATCATTCTCTGGGCGGATCTCACCAACCGGTATGTCTGGCTGGTCCTGCTTGCGACCCTCGGTTTCGGACTGATCGGTTTTCTGGACGATTATCTGAAATTGATCCGGAACCGTTCCGAAGGATTGCGCCCGAAACAGAAGTTTTTCTTCCAGGTCCTTCTGGCCTTGGTCATCGGTCTGGTTCTTATTCTGTATCCCGAAGACTCCATTACCACCAGTCTCCCCCTTCCGTTCTTCAAGAAGGCCATGCCGGATCTCGGGTGGTTCTACCTCCCCTTTGCCATGCTGGTGATCGTCGGCACATCCAATGCCGTGAACCTCACGGACGGCCTGGACGGACTGGCCATCGGCCCGGTCATGATCTCCTCTATGGTCTATGCGGTCATTGTCTATGCCACAGGGAACGTGAAGTTTGCTGGCTATCTCCAGATCCCTTATGTCAAGGGGGTCGGGGAGCTGACCCTGGTCTGTTTCGGCATGGTGGGCGCCAGCCTTGGATTTCTCTGGTTCAATACCTATCCGGCATCGGTCTTCATGGGGGACATCGGATCCCTGGCTCTGGGAGGGGCTCTGGGCACGGTGGCCGTGATCAGCAAGCATGAGATCCTTCTGGTTCTGATTGGAGGGATCTTTGTGATCGAGGCCATGTCGGTGATCCTCCAGGTGGCGAGCTTCAAGCTTTTCGGGAAACGTCTTTTCCGGATGGCGCCGATCCATCATCACTATGAATTGAAGGGATGGGCCGAGCCCAAGATCATTGTCCGGTTCTGGATCATTTCGATCATACTGGCTTTGATGGCCCTGGGGACGTTGAAACTTCGTTAAGGGAGAGGATGCCCGTGGATCTCAAGGGTTCTGAATCCGTACGTGAAGCGCACAGGATGAACATGAGCGGCAAAAAGGTGGTGGTGGTCGGGCTGGCCCGTTCCGGGATTGCGGCCGCGAACCGTTTGTATGAGCTGGGCGCTCGGGTCTTTGTGACCGACAGCAAGGAAGGATCCATGCTCAAGCAGGCCATAGGGCAGCTGGCCCAAGGGATCCAGGTGGAGACAGGAAACCATTCGGAAGAAACCTTTCAAGGCGCCGCACTCGTGGTGGTCAGTCCAGGCGCCCCTTTGAGTATTCCTCCGATCATGAAGGTGAGGTCGAGGGGTGTGGACGTGATCAGCGAAGTGGAACTGGCCTACCGGATCGGCGCCGGAAGATATATCGGGATCACCGGAACCAACGGGAAATCAACCACCACGTCTCTGGTCGGGGAGATGCTCGCCAAGGCGCGCCGTGATGTCCGGGTCGGAGGGAATATCGGCATGCCTCTCACCACCCTGACCCAGGGAGCCGCGGACCAGACGACCTTTGTCGTGGAACTGAGCAGTTATCAACTGGAAGGAATCGAGACATTCAGGCCGGATGTGGCGATTCTCCTCAACATCACTCCGGATCATCTGGACCGCTACCCGGGGATGGAAGAGTATGCCCGGGCCAAGGCCAGGATCTTTATGAACCAGACCCCCGAAGACATCGCCGTGGTCAACAGGGATGACCCGTGGGTGACGGTCATGACCACGGATCTTCGCTCCGGAATCGTCCCCATCAGCTTGAGCCGAAAAGTGGAAGGGGGGGTCTACTGTTCGGGAGGGAAGATGATTTCCACCATTCCCCGGTCTGAAGGTCTGATCATCGAAACCGGGGAGATGAAGATCCAGGGCGTGCACAATATCGAAAATGCCGCCGCCGCTTCAGCCGCCGCCCTGGTATCGGGGTGCGATCTCCATGCGGTCCGGGCCGTGCTCAAGACCTTCCCGGGCCTGCCGCACCGCATGGAGTTTGTCGATGAGATCCGCGGTATCCGCTTTATCAATGATTCCAAGGGGACCAACATCGGGGCGGTGATCCGTTCCCTTCAGAGCCTGACCGGAGCCATTCATCTGATTGCCGGCGGCAGGGGAAAGGGGGCCGGATACCACCCGCTTCGTGAACTCATCTCCGAGCGCGTCCAGACCTTGATCCTGATCGGCGAGGCGGCGGACGATATGGAACGGGACCTCAAAGGGACGACCGAGATCCGCCGCGCCTCAACCATGAGAGAGGCGGTTCAGACCGGATTTAAAAGGGCGCTCCGCGGGGAGTACGTGCTTCTTTCCCCGGCGTGTGCCAGTTTCGATATGTTTACGGATTTTGAAGATCGCGGCAGGGTGTTTGCGGCGGAGGTGAGAAGGTTGAAAGAGTCAGAAGTTGAAAGAAAAGGATAAGACATGAAACCACAGAGTGCACAGAGAAATACTCTGCCAAAAGAATTTAAAGAATTCTCTGTGTTCTCTGTGGTTGGATTCTGGTCATACGGTTGAGATGAAAGAGAATCATGAAACAGTCTTTTGACAAGATCCTGCTGACCGATGTCATTGTTCTTTCGGTCGTCGGCATCGTCATGGTCTATGCGGCCAGCGCCTATACGGCCATGGTTCGTTTTCACGATCCCTTCTACTTCCTGAAGAAGGAACTGATCTTCTTTATGATCGGCATTGCGGGCATGCTCATCACGGCCAATGTCAACTATGTCCACCTCCGTTGGATGGTATTCCCCGTTTTGATCTTCTGTCTCTTCCTGATGATTCTGGTGCTCATTCCCGGCATCGGAATCGAGGCCGGGGGGGCCCGAAGGTGGCTTTCGGCGGGGATGCTGACTTTTCAGCCTTCGGAGCCGGCCAAGTTCGGACTGGTGATTTACATCGCCTACTCCTTGATGCGGAAACAGGACAAGATCCGGGATTTCGCCTATGGTTTTGTCCCTTATGTGGTGATCATGGGAATCTTCTTTATGCTGATGATGCTTCAGCCCGACTTCGGAACGGCGGTCAGCCTTGCTGCCGTGATCCTGATGATGTTGTTCATGGCCGGGACACGGATCCGGTACCTTTTGGGTCTCTTTCTGGTCTCGATTCCCCTGCTTTATGTCATGATCATGAGCGAGGATTACCGGCGGGAGCGGTTTATGGCATTCTGTGATCCATGGAAGGATGCCTCCGGGGCCGGTTTCCAGATCATCCAGTCATTTTTGGCGATCGGGAGCGGCGGTTTGACCGGGGTGGGTCTGGGGGAGGGGAAACAGGAATTCCTTTTTCTTCCGGAACCGCACACCGATTTCATCTTTGCCGTGATCGGCGAGCAGCTCGGATTCATAGGCGCCCTGTTGGTGGTCGCGGCATTTGCGCTTTTCTTCTACAGGGGGATGCTGATCTCCATCCGGTCTGTGGATCCGTTCGGCAGGTACCTGTCGCTCGGTCTGACCGCGATGATATCGATTCAGGCCCTGGTCAATTTCGGGGTTGTGGTGGGACTTCTTCCCACCAAGGGCTTGACGCTTCCCCTGATCAGCTATGGAGGGTCATCCCTGGTGATGACCCTTGCGGGAGCAGGGATCCTATTGAATATCTCGAAGTGGACGCGTGTCACATGAAGGTGATCTTTGCCGGTGGAGGGACAGGAGGGCACCTCTACCCGGCGATTGCCATGGCCCGGGAGATCCTGAAGAGGGACCCGGCATCCAAGGTCCTCTTCGTGGGGACCCCTGAAGGAATAGAATCGCGCATCCTTTATAGGGAAGGACTGGAATTGAAAACCATCCGGGTGAGAGGTTTGAAGGGGAAGAAGAGGATGGAACAGGCGCGGGCCCTGCTCTCCCTGCCGCGGGCCCTGATGGAATCGTTTTCTATCCTCCGATCCTTTCAGCCGGATGCCGTGGTTGGCGTCGGCGGTTATGCCTCCGGGCCCCTGGTTCTGGCCGCTTTTCTCTCGAGACGCAGGACCGCCCTTCAGGAGCAGAACAGCATCCCGGGGATCACCAACCGGATACTCGGAAAACTGGTGGACCGAATCTATACGGCCTATCCGGAATCCCATGTCTATTTCCCCAAAGAGAAGATCTCAGAGACCGGGAATCCCATCCGGGAGGGTCTTGGATCAGGGAATCGGGAAGAGGCCGTCAGGCATTTCGGTCTGGATCCGGATCAGAGAACGATCCTCGTCCTGGGAGGAAGCCTGGGGGCGCACGCGATCAATCTCATGGTATCGGATATGGTCAAAACCTCGGACTGGGCCGGGATCCCGGTTCAGTTTCTCCACCAGACCGGCGAGGCGGATTATCAGGAGGTTTTAAAGGCCTATGAAGTCTCAGGGGTCCGGGCCTCCGTGCGCCCTTATGTGCATGAGATCGCCCTGGCGTATGCTGCGGCGGATCTTGCCGTATCCAGGGCCGGGGCCGTGGCCCTGTCGGAACTCTGCGTATCCGGAGTCCCTTCGCTGCTGATCCCTTTTCCCTATGCAACGGACGAGCACCAAAAGCGCAATGCCGACGTGATGGCCGGCGCCGGCGCAGCCGAGGTTTTTTTGCAGGAGGATCTCACTTCGAAAAAGCTGGGGGAGCGCATCCGGGCCCTGCTGGCGGACCCTGTCCGTCTCGGAGGGATGAGGGAGGCGGCGCTTGCTCATGCTCGGCCGCATGCGGCAAAGGCCGTGGTCGAAGATCTGGAGCGGCTCATCAACGCCTCTTGATGGGCGGCTTGTCAGGATCCTAAGTGGCCCTATTCGTAAATACGGTGGCATTCGAGTGCCGTAGGGCGGTCGGATCAAAGTTCCGCTTCTTGCGGCGTAACAGAGGGGTACACCTCAGTTGCGCGCGGAGATGAGACCGCCCTACGACCCTCTCGGTACGTCACCATATTTACGAACAGGACCACTAAGTCCAGGTTGGCTGCCGGATTGAGGATATCATGTATAAAAAAGTACAGAAGATTCATTTCGTGGGGATCGGCGGATCCGGGATGAACGGGATTGCCGAGGTCCTGATCAATATGGGGCATCAGGTCAGCGGATCGGATCTCAAATCCTCGCCCGTGACCGACCGCTTGAAGAAGATGGGCGCCCGGATCACTATCGGACACGCCGAGGAGAACGTCGCCGATGTGGACGTGGTGGTGATCTCGTCCGCCGTTTCCAGGGAAAACCCGGAGGTCCGTTCAGCCGAGGCTCAGCTCATTCCGGTGATTCCGAGGGCTGAAATGCTGGCCGAACTCATGCGGATGAAATACGGCATTGCCGTGGCCGGCGCCCACGGCAAGACCACCACCACGTCCATGATTGCCACGGTACTCGGACACGGAGGCATCGATCCCACGGTCGTGATCGGGGGGCGTCTGAACAGTATCGGGAGCAATGCGCGTCTTGGTCAGAGCGATTTTCTCGTGGCCGAGGCGGACGAGTCCGATGGTTCCTTTCTGAAGCTCTCCCCCACCATCGCCGTGGTCACCAACATCGATGAGGAGCATCTGGATTTTTATGGGGATCTGGAAAAGATCAAGAAGACCTTTCTCGAATTCGTAAACCGGGTCCCTTTTTACGGCCTGGCCGTGCTCTGTCTGGATAATCCCCACGTTCAGGGCCTGATTCCGGGCGTCAAAAAGAGGTTTCTCTCCTACGGGACTTCGGCACAGGCGGATCTCCAGGCCGAGGAGTTCCGGCAGGAGGTCTTCGGGAGTGAATTCAAGGTCAACCATAAGGGGAAGAGTCTGGGGCATTTCCGTCTTCATGCCCACGGTGTGCACAACATCCTGAATGCCCTGGCAGCCATTGCCGTCGGACTGGAACTGGGGCTTTCACCCCAGGTGATCCGGGAAGGGCTGGATGAGTATTCCGGAGTCCATCGCAGGTTCACTCTGCTGGGCGAGGCGGGTGGAGTCATGGTGGTGGATGATTACGGCCACCACCCGACCGAGATCGAGGCCACGCTCGCTGCGGCCAAGGAGGTTCAGGCCGGGCGGATTGTGACGGTTTTTCAGCCGCACCGATATACCAGGACGAGGGCCCTGCTTCACCGGTTTGTGACCTGTTTTAACCAGTCGGACATAGTGGTCCTGACCGATATCTACCCGGCCGGCGAGGCCCCGATTTTAGGGGTCTCCGCAGAGAACATCTACCGGGGGATGAAAGAGCACGGTCACAGGGATGTGACCTATATCCAGGATATGAAGAAGATTGTGGATCACCTCGAAGGCATCCTTAAACCAGGGGATCTGGTCCTGACCATGGGCGCCGGAGACATCTACAAGGTCGGAGAAGAACTGCTGCGAAGGCTGAAAAAAAAGTGAAAGTGCCGATCCTTTATGATGAACCCATGTCCCGGCATACCACCTTCAGGGTCGGAGGACCTGCCGATCGCTTTGTGGTCCCGTTGGGGATCAGTGACCTTAAGACGCTTCTTAAGGAGTCCCATCGGGGAGAGAAGATCACCCTAATGGGCGCAGGGAGCAACCTTCTTGTATCGGACCGGGGAGTCCGAGGGACCGTGGTCCATACCGGCGGATTGGATTGGATCCGGGTGAAAGAGAACAGAGTTTGGGTGGGCGCCGGAGTCCTGCTCCAGGGACTCCTCCGGAAGCTTGCCCGAAGGGGCCTCGGCGGTCTGGAATGCCTAACCGGGATCCCGGGGAGCGTGGGAGGCGCAGTCAGGATGAATGCCGGAACCCGTGAAGGGAGTATCGCCGACCGGTTGATTGCCGTGACCCTCCTTGACCGGTCGGGGAGACTCAAAAAAAGGGAGAGATCGGACCTGGTCTTCGGTTATCGTTGGATGGAGCTTCCTCCCGACGTCTGGATCGCCGGGGCAGGGCTTGAACTCAAACCCATGGACCCTAATGAGATCGAACAGAAGATCAGGGAGAGAATGAATGGCCGGCGCAAGGAACAGCCTGTTGAGTTTCCCTCCGCCGGGTCCATTTTCAAGAATCCTCCGGGGGACTTTGCCGGTCGGTTGATCGAGGCGGCGGGAATGAAGGGAGAACGGGTCGGAGATGCCGAAGTCTCCGAGCTGCATGCCAACTACATCATCAACCGGGGAAGGGCCTCGGCATCGGATGTGCTTGCCCTGATCCGCAAGGTCAGGGAAAAGGTGGAGCGGAGGTTCGGGGTCAGACTGGAGCTGGAGATCCAGGTTCTGGGCGAGCCGGTCTAACCCGGTACGCATGAGAGGAATAGAGCGTGAAAAGTTCGTCATACGGGCGCCTGCTGAAAGGCATGAAGATCGGGGTCCTGATGGGAGGCCTCTCGTCGGAAAGGGAGATTTCTCTGAGAAGCGGCAAGGCGGTCTTCGAAGCCCTGAAGCGCAAGGGGTATGATGCGGTCTGCATCGACCCGGCCCCCGACCTCGGCCTGATTCTGCAAAGGCGAAAGGTGGATGCCGCCTTCATCTGCCTCCATGGAACTCCTGGAGAAGACGGGACCGTGCAGGGGCTCTTGGAATTTATGGGGATCCCTTATACAGGATCCGGAGTGCTGGCCAGCGCCGCGGCCATGGACAAGATCGTGACCAAGAAACTTCTGATCTATCATGCGATACCCACGCCGGACTTTTCCGTGAATGAACACGGCAGGACCACCGGCAAAAGGATCGCTCTTCCTGTGATCGTGAAACCCGCAACCGAAGGGTCAACCATCGGGGTGAGCCGGGTCAGCGTCAAAAAGGATCTCGAAAAGGCCATACGTATTGCCCGGAGGTTCGGCCCCAAAGTTCTGATTGAAAAATTCATCCAAGGGAGAGAGCTGACCGTCGGGATTCTGAACGACCTTCCCCTGCCGGTGGTGGAGATCCGGCCGATGAGCGGTTTTTACGATTTTAAGTCCAAGTATACACCCGGACGGACCGAGTATCGGGTCCCTGCGCCCCTCTTAAGGAGGGTCTCAAAGAGGGTGCAGGAGCTTGCCTTGTCCGCACATCGGGCGCTCGGCTGCAACGGGGCGAGCCGCGTGGATTTCATGCTTGCCGATGGGGATGATCCTTATGTTCTTGAAGTGAACACCATCCCCGGGATGACGGAGACGAGCCTTCTGCCCAAGGCGGCAAGAGAGGCGGGGATCTCTTTTGATGATCTGGTCGAGCGTATCCTGACGGCGGCGGTAAGGGGCTAAGTGGTCCTGTTTTCGATTTGCGTAGGAAAATTTAATGAACCCCTAATGGCGAAGAGACCATGAAAGACTTGAAAAAAAACGGGATCCGAAATGAAAAGGGAGTGCTCCTGCGCAATATACGCAGGAAGGTTTTTCGCAAGGAGCAGATGCAGCACGCCCTGGGGCGTGTGATCCGCAGAGTGGGCTCCGTGTTTATGATCGTCCTTTCGGTCTGGGGCGCAGGCCTGTGCGGGCGTATCGTGATGACTTCTCATCGGTTTCTCGTGAAACATATCATCCTGGAAGGGAATACCCATCTCAAGGAACAGGATCTTCGCAAGTATGAGGATCGGCTCACCAGGAATATTTTTATGCTGGACCTCATCTCGGTCCGGGAAGAACTTCTCAAGGAGCCTTATGTCAGGGATGCCGATCTCAGGAGAGAGCTTCCGGACCGGGTTTATATCCGGATCGAAGAGCGAATCCCATACGCCGTTCTGAGGATGGAGGGCCGTGAATATCTGATCGATAAAGAAGGTATGATCCTGGAATCCGCGGGAAAGAAGACCGGCAAAATCCTGCCGGTCATTTCAGGGCTTCGTCAAGACAAGGACGGGTTCTGGAAGGAGGAGCTGTCTCAGGCCTTATCTCTTGTGGAGACCCTGAAGAGCTTCGGGTATCCTGAGCTCTCTGAGATACGGGAAATCGAGATGTCGAAGAATCGGGGGGCGGTCCTGCATCCGGCGGATGGAGGGTTTGATATTCTCTGCGGCTCCGGAGATTATCTGCACAAGTTGGTTCTCCTGAAAAGGGTGAGCGCCGATTTGGCGAGAAGAAACTGGGCGGTCCGTCGTATTGATCTGCGCTTTGAGGATCAGGTGGTGGTCGGGACAGGAAAGACGGCTTAAACCGTTTGAACGGTTTGAACGATTTTTAAGGAGAGGACATTGGCCAAGAAAGATCAGTTGATCGTTGGGTTGGATCTCGGGACCACTAAGATATGCGTCATTGTCGGGAGCAAGAATGCCGACGGGAAGATCGATGTGATCGGAATCGGGACTTCTCCTTCGAAAGGTCTTCGCAAAGGGGTGGTGGTCAATATCGACAGCACCGTGGAGACCATCAAGAAAGCCGTGGAAGAGGCGGAACTGATGGCCGGGTGTGAGATTACATCGGTCTATGCGGGGATTGCCGGCGCCCACATCAAAAGCCTGAACAGCCGGGGCGTGGTGGCCATCAAGGAAAAAGAGGTCAACTCATTGGATGTGGACCGTGTGATCGACGCGGCCAAGGCCATCTCCATTCCCATGGACCGGGAGGTGATCCATGTCTTTCCTCAGGAGTTCATTGTGGACGACCAGGATGGAATCAAGGATCCCATCGGGATGTCCGGCGTCCGGCTGGAGGCGGAGGTGCATATCGTGACCGCATCCGTGACATCCATACAGAACATCATCAAGAGCTGCAACCGGGCTGGTCTGGAGGTCAAGGACATCGTCCTCGAATCTTTTGCATCGAGCCTTGCTGTTCTGACACCCGAGGAGAGAGAGATGGGTGTCTCTCTCTTTGATCTGGGCGGCGGGACCACGGACCTTGCCATTTTTTTGGATGGAAGCATCTGGCATACCTCCATCATCACCGTCGGCGGGAACAATATATCCAACGACATCTCCGTGGGAATCCGCACGCCCATCAGCGAAGCGGAGCGGATCAAGATCAAGTACGGATGCGCCAAGACCTCCATGGTCCGGGACGACGAAACCATCGAGGTGCCGAGCGTGGGGGGGCGGCCGCCCAGGGTCCTTTCCAGGCAGATCTTAAGCGAGATCATCGAGCCGAGGGTGGAGGAGCTTTTCAGTCTGGTCAAGAGGGAGATTGTGAAGACCGGGTATGAAGACATGATCACATCGGGTGTTGTCTTAACCGGCGGGACTTCCATCATGGACGGTATGGTGGAGATTGCTGAAGAGGTGATGGGCCTGCCCGCAAGGCTGGGGGTCCCCATGAATATCGGCGGACTGGTGGACGTGGTCTCCAGCCCCATGTATGCCACGGCCGTGGGGCTGGTACAGTACGGATTCCAGAACCTTTCCCGGAGTTCCATGTCGGCCCAGCCCGAAGAGCATGCAGTCAAAAAAGCATGGATGAAAATAAAAAAGTGGGTCAGTGAGTTTTTCTAAATTTATAGAAAGGGGGAATATGATGAATTTTGAATTTGCAGGAGATGTGCCGAGCCAGGCGAAGATCATGGTTATAGGTGTAGGAGGCGGCGGGAACAACGCGGTCAATACCATGATCCAGTCCCAGCTCGAGGGAGTGGATTTCATCGCGGTCAATACGGATGCCCAGGTCCTCGCCACCAGTCTGGCTCCGATGAAGCTGCAGATCGGAGGCAAGTTAACCAAGGGCCTCGGCGCAGGGGCCAATCCGGAGATCGGGCGGCAGGCCGCGCTGGAGGACCAGGATCAGATCAAGGAAAGCATTCAGGGATCGGACATGATTTTCATTACGGCCGGCATGGGAGGCGGGACGGGGACAGGCGCCGCCCCGGTGATCGGAAGGATGGCCAAAGAGGCGGGGGCCCTGGTCGTGGGCGTCGTGACCAAACCCTTTAACTTTGAAGGAAAGCAAAGGGCCGCACAGGCGGAGCAGGGATTGCAGCAGCTCAAGGACGCGGTGGATACGGTGATTGTCATTCCCAATCAGAGGCTCCTCGGGATCATCGACAAGCAGACGGCCCTGTTTGACGCCTTCAAGATCGCCGACGACGTCCTCTGCCAGGCGGTGCAGGGGATCTCCGACCTGATCACCCTCCCCGGGCTGGTCAACGTGGATTTTGCCGATGTGAGGACCATCATGACCGGGAAGGGACGAGCCGTCATGGGAACCGGGATCGCCGTCGGCGAAGGCCGGGCCGTGGAGGCCGCTCATAAGGCCATCTCCAGTCCTCTATTGGAAGACGGATCCATGGGCGGCGCCCGCCGCGTCCTGATCAATATCACCGGGACCGAAAAGATGGCCCTGTACGAGATCAATGAGGCGACCAGCATCATCCAGGAAGAGGCGCATGAGGACGCCAATATTATTTTCGGATCGGCCATCAACCCAAGTATGGGGGACGCCCTGAAGGTAACGGTCATCGCCACGGGGTTTGAAGAGCCGGCAGCGGCCGAGGAACCGGCGGCGGTGGTCAAGAAGGCCGTGAATTTCGAGACCTATGCAGGCGGCAAGGCCATGGATACGCCTACCTTTATCCGTCGGGGGAAAATGAGCACCGGTTATGACTCACGGGGGCGTTATGATGAAAACGATCTGGACATCCCTACTTTCCTGAGAAGGCAGCTGGACTGAAAGGGTATGACATGAAGCATGCGCTTTGAAGAAAAAATCAAGAAACGTTTCGCTTCCGAATATGGAGAGATCTGGAAGCCTGTGAAAGGCGGGATCCGGGCGGCATTGGTCTATCCGAACACCTACTCCGTGGGGATGTCCAATCTGGGGTTTCAGACCATCTATCATATCCTGAACCAGAGGGACGATGTGACCTGTGAACGGGTCTTTCTGCCCGACAGGGAGGAGAGGGAAAAGGCCGGAGGGCGTGAAGATTTCTGCCGGTCGATACCGTCCGGGCGCCGGCTTCGGACATTTGATATCCTCGCTTTTTCCGTCTCCTTTGAACTGGACTATCTCCACCTGGTCGAGATTCTTCAAAAAAACAAGATCCATCCCTTAAGAAACCGGAGAAAATACGGGCGGGATCCCATGGTCTGGATCGGCGGTGTCGCACTCTCCATCAATCCGGAGCCCCTTGCCGATTTCGCCGATGTCATGTTCATCGGCGAAGCCGAGGAGATGATCCTGGAGGTCATGGATGCGCTCGCCGGGAACCCGGTCAGGGACCCTGCCGGATTCAAACGATTCTCTGAGGCATGCCTGGGGCTGGAGGGGGTCTATTTTCCTCATGCCTATGCGTTTCATTATGACTCCCTTGGGCGGGTGGCAAAGATCGAACACGATCCGGATTTTCCGCCGAGAATCAAGCGGCGCTGGGCCGGGGATCTGGACCGGCTTCCGGCCGTATCCAGGGTGATGACCCCGGATACGGAACTGAACGACATGTTCCTGATCGAGCTCTCTCGGGGGTGCGGCCGGCATTGCCGGTTTTGCGCCGCCGGATATATCTACAGGCCGCCCAGGTTCCGGAGTCTTGATGGGGTCATGAAATCGGTTCGTGAAGGACTTTATTATACCGACAGGATCGGGCTGGTGGGCGCTGCGGTCTCGGATTACCCCCGGCTGGCTGATCTGGTCAGGGAGATCCGTGCCTGCGGGGCGAGGATTTCCGTCTCTTCCCTCCGGGCCGATTCCCTCATCCCTGAACTCATGTCCGCCCTGGCGGAAAGCGGGCATAAAACCATCTCTTTGGCCCCGGAGGGCGGGAGCCGGCGCATGCGGGAGATCATGAACAAGGGGATTGACGAGCAGGATATCCTAAACGCCTGCCGGATGGCCTTGGGGTATCGGATTTTGAATCTCAAGCTTTATTTCATGGTGGGTCTCCCTTTCGAGGAGAACGAGGATATCGAGGCCCTGGTGGATCTTGTTTTAAAAATCAAGGAAATTCAGAGGCAGGCGGGGAGGGAGCAGGGCCGGATCGGGGGGATCACCGTGAGCCTGAACAGCTTCGTCCCCAAGCCTCATACGCCCTTCCAGTGGTTTCCCATGAACAAAAAAGATGCATTGACAAAAAAAATAGGTTATATTAAAAAACGGCTGAACGGTAAGGGGAATATGACGGTCATACAGGACCTTCCCAAATGGTCGGTGATCCAGGGGCTTTTGTCACGGGGAGACCGGCGGGCCGGCGCCTTGCTGATCTCCGTGGCCGGGAGGTCCGGAAACTGGGCCCAGGCCCTGAAAGAGGCGGGTCCGGATCTGGCCGGTTCGCCTTTTCGCGAGCGGGAGAAAGATGAGATCTTTCCATGGGATATTGTGGAACCGGGCTGCCGCCGGGAATACCTGTACAGGGAGTATCAACGGTCCGCTTCAGGGCGTTTGACCCCCGCCTGTCCCGATGATTCGGCGTGTCACCGGTGCGGCGTCTGCGGGGGCTCCGAGGAAGGTCATGGCTAAAAAAAAGGAGAAATCATACGATGTCCGTAAAAACGAAGGGGTGAAGTTCATCGTCATCCCCGCCTTTGAAGCGTTGAACCTCGTTCGCCACGGGTTCAGCACACGGGTGGGAGGAGTGAGCTCGGGCCCGTTCAAGGGGATGAATCTCTCCTTGAATTCCGGCGAGGACAAGGACTTGGTGGAGATCAACCGGTGCATGTTTGTCAAGGCCCTGAATGCCGGGAACCCTGAGGTCTATACCGTCCGTCAGATGCACGGCACCCGGGTCCTCAGGATCGAGACCAGGGACCACCCGGCTGAAGAGTACAGGCAGGCCCAGGCCGATGCCATCATCACCGATCAGCCCGGCGCGGCCATCGGCGTCTTGACGGCGGACTGCGTCCCCATCCTCATGGTTGATCCGGAAAAGAAGGCCGTTGCCGCGGTGCATGCAGGCAGGGAAGGGAGCCTCCATCATCTGATCTCCAACGTGGTCGAGAGGATGCACAAGGATTTCGGGTCTTCATCCGGTGATCTTCGGGCCGCCATAGGCCCGTGCATTGAAGCCGGCTGTTATGAGGTGGGGGAGGAAGTCGCTGAGCGGGTCAACCATAATCACCCAGTCCAAAAACAGGCCCTGATTCACGAGGGGGGATCTTATTTTCTGGATCTCAGGAAGATGAACCACATGGAGCTTGTAAACTGCGGCGTGAAAGAGGACAACATCCATCATGTCGACCTTTGCACCGCCTGCGCTCCTCGGACGTTTTACTCCCATCGGAAAAGCAACGGAAAGGATACAGGGCGGATGATGGCGATGATCATGCTCATCCATGAGGAGAACTCCTGATTCCGGCAGGTCCATGCATCGGGTCCGGCGAGGGTATGCTGTTTCCGGTTCTGATGCCTCCAGATCCAGGGAGAGATTTTATTAAAGGTCTTAAAATTTAAAAATTGGAACGACATGATCTCTATAAATCCCTCCCCCGATAAACCCATTCGAGGGCAGGCTCTCGCCTCCCTTTTCTAAAGGTTTTCCCCCTCTTATTTAAGAGGGGGCAAGGGGGGGGAGTTATCCCTCTGAGGGGAGAGGGGAGATTTTGCAATCCATGTCAATCGTATTTACGAATAGGGCCGCTAAGATCTGGGAAAAGGATCCTTTGTCTGTTGCAGAGAATATTGAAAAAATCCGGAAACGCGTCGAAAGAGCGGCACGGCATGCAGGGAGAGACCCTGAAGGAATCACCATCGTAGCCGTGACCAAGACCGTGGATGTTGAAAGGATACAGGAGGCCGTTTCCGCCGGCATCACCTTGCTGGGCGAAAACCGGGTCCAGGAGGCCGGGGACAAGATCCGGAGGATGGGGAAGAGCGTGCAGTGGCATATGATCGGCCATCTGCAGACCAACAAGGCCCGTGAGGCCGCAGACCTTTTTGACATGGTCCACTCGGTAGACAGCCTGCGGGCGGCTGATGCCCTGAATGAGGAGGCAGGAAAGCTGGGAAAGCCATTGCCGGTTCTGGTCCAGGTGAATATATCGGGAGAGAAGAGCAAGTCCGGGGTCAATGCCGAAGAGACCATGACCCTGATCCAGTCCATGGCCGGGATGGGAAACCTTAAGGTGCAAGGGTTGATGACCATGCCCCCTTATGACGAGGACCCGGAAAAATTTAGATGGGTTTTCCGCCGTCTTCGGGAGATGCGGGACCGGATCCATCAAACCGGGATTCCGGGCGTCCGCATGACCCATCTCTCCATGGGCATGAGCCACGATTTTGAGACGGCCGTGGAGGAAGGGGCGACGCTGATCCGGATCGGGACCGCCATCTTCGGAGAGCGGGGTTGAACCTGCAAAGGAAAAAAAGGAAACCACAGAGAATGAAACGACCGAAGATCGGACTGATCGGAGCAGGGAACATGGGCGGCGCACTGCTGCAGGGATGGATCTCATCCTCAACGGCGCGGCCTCAGGACATTCTGGTCAGCGATGCCGATGTTGAAAAGGCTCGTCACGTCGTACGAAGGTTCAAGGTCAAGGCGGCCCGTCATAATCAGGATCTCTCGGCAAGGTCTGATGTGATCCTCCTCGCGGTCAAGCCCCAGATCATAGACCAGGTTTTGAAGGAGATTGCTGAAACAATCGCCCCCCGGACACTTCTGATCTCGATTGCGGCCGGAGTCTCATTGTTTAGGATCGAAAAGGGGATCGGGAAGAAGGTCCGGGCGGCCCGGGTCATGCCCAATACCCCCGCTCTGATCCAGGAAGGGATCTCCGCCCTCAGTTTCAACAGTCATGTGACCTCTCAGGACAAGAAGCTCGCGGTCCGTCTCCTCAATGCCGTGGGGGAGACGGTCGTGGTGGACGAGAAGATCATGGATGCGGTCACGGGACTTTCCGGGTCGGGTCCGGCCTACGTTTTTGTGCTGATCGAGGCCCTCTCCGATGCCGGAGTCCGGCAGGGGATCCCCAGGGATGTGGCCACGCGTCTCGCGGTGCAGACCGTGCGGGGCGCATCCGGCATGGCTTTGAAAAGCGGGCGCCATACCGGGGAACTCAAGGACATGGTGACATCCCCGGGAGGGACTACCATCGCCGGGCTCCATGCGCTGGAGAAGGGGAAGTTCAGGGCCGCCCTGTACAATGCCGTGGAGGCGGCCACACAACGATCAAAGGAACTCGGGAAGGGGGAATAGATGTTTATCTTCGGAAACCTGCTGAGCGCCGCCGCACAGATTGCGCACATGATCATCTCCGTCTATATCTGGGTCGTGATCATTGCGGCCCTGCTTTCGTGGGTGAACCCGGACCCCTATAATCCCGTGGTCCGGTTTTTAAGAGGGGCTACGGACCCGGTCCTGTACCGGATCCGCCGGTTTCTCCCCGTTTTCGGGGGGATTGATTTTTCACCCTTTGTCTTGATCCTGATCCTTTACTTTTTGGATATGTTTGTGGTTAAAACCCTGAGTGATTTTGCCTATCGGCTGCGTTAGAGAACCCTGTAAGGAGGATCATGATGCCTGAAGAAAATATGAACATCACATCGCTTGATGTCAGAAAAAAACAGTTCTCAACAACCTTCCGGGGGTTCGACGTCAAGGAGGTTCAGACCTTCCTGGAGATGATCAGCCTGGAGCTCGAACAGCTGACCGCGAAGAATCAAGCCCTCAGGGAAACGGTTGATCAGAAAGAGATCGAGATCAGGGAGATCAAGGACCGGGAATCCTCCATGCGGAAAACCCTGGAGGGGCTCCAGCAGATCCTGAACGAGGAGAGGACCCGATCCGAGCAGCAGGGAAAGCAGATCATCCGGGAATCGGAGTTAAAGGCCTCGGAAATCCTGGCGAAGGCCAGGGAAGAGCAGTCCGCCCTGCAGAACGAGGTCCAGCATCTCAAAAGAATGCGAAGGGAGTTTCTGGCCAAGGTGGGAAGTCTGGTCGACTCCTACAAGAAGATCATCGAGCAGGACCAGCAGAGTTTTGATACCGAACTGCATATCGACAGCGATGTTCAAATGATCTGATGTTCGAATTCATTTCCAAAAAAGATGAGCGGGGAGTCACCTTGAAAGTCCGGGTCCAGCCCGGCGCATCACGCGACGAAATCGTCGGTGTGGTGGAGGGCGCCCTGCGGATCCGGCTCACATCCCCGCCCGTCGAGGGTGCGGCCAACAAGCGTTGTATCCGGTTCCTCTCCAAAAAACTCCGGATTGCTCAGTCCAGAATCTCCATCCTACGCGGAGAGCGAAGCCGAGAAAAAATCCTCCGTGTGCAAGGCCTCACATCCGGGGAGGTCAGGGACAGGCTTTCTATATAAAGCATACTCATTTGCTCTGTCGTCATTGCTTCAATCCAGGTGTCATCCCCCGACTTGATCGGGGGATCTATGCCAGACAAACTGGATTTACTCTACAAGATCAGGATCAAACCTTAAAATCATCTTGACATGAATTTGTATTTGGATGATAAATAACGCTTAACGGTGGCAAAAGAGCAAGAAAAGTGGAAGACTGCTTAATGGACGATGTACCTATTTTCGTCCCCTTATGGCAAAGCTGAGAGGTAGGCCACGAGAAGGAAAATAATGGTCGCTGTCCCTATTTTTCTAGAAGGGGTTCACTTTTCCGGCAGTAGTTGTAACCGCATATCGCCCCGATCCCGAACGATGGGACGGGACCTTTACCAAGCGAAGAGGCAAAGATGAGTAAGCGCCATAGAGTCAAATTTGTGCACGAAGGCAAGTACGTTGCCGAGGTGGATGTCGAGCTTCTCGAAGATGAAACGGAATGGTCTCCGTACTTGTCGGTAGAGGACGCATACAAGCTTGACGATGTGCGCGATGCATTGAGACGCGGCGATATCGCGGCCGCCGCAAAGCTCGCGCGCGTATTTTCTCTCCAGCCGGTAGCCGTTTCCCGGTAACGCATAACAACCGCTTCGAGAGCGACGCGCGGTGCTGACGCACCGTGCGCACCTCAAGCGGGCCGTTGAGCCTGTTTATTTGGCGATCATCAATTTGATAGAAGCTGTTTGCAATCAACACCTGAATAGCGAATATGCAATGCTCGCTCGTCGTTTGGCAGCCACTCTTGCCCGCAAACGACCTTCTCCTATCACAGGGGGGAAACCAGAAATTTGGGCATGCGCTATTCTCTACGCTCTCGGTACAGTCAATTTTTTCTTTGATAAATCACAGACGCCACACATGCGGGCAGATGAGTTATGCGCCGCGTTTGGCGTTAGTCAAAGTAGCGGAGCAAATAAGGCGAAATTTATTCGCGACCTGCTGAAAATGTATCAACTTGATCCAAACTGGTGTTTGCAAAGCCGAGTAGACGACAACCCTTTGATTTGGATATTGCAAGTCAATGACATGATGGTTGACATCCGCAACATGCATCGAGAAGTACAAGTGATTGCATTTGAAAAAGGATTGATTCCATACATTCCAGCAGACCGATGGAATGCTTCGGAGAGGTGAAATAGCAGAAATACAAAAATCTGAATCTGCTCTGAGGTTGGTTATCAGTCCTCGTTGGTTCAGTTTATTTACTCGACCGGCCTCGCATGGCTTCGCGGGGCCGGCAGGACGGTATGTAGCAGGGCTTACTGGTTCATGGAGGCCAGGAAATCCTTGTTGCTTTTGGTCCCTTTGAGTTTGTCGAGCAGGAACTCCATGCTTTCCACGGTCCCCATGGGGTGCAGGAGTTTCCGTAAGACCCAGATCCGGTTCAGGTCGTCCTTGTCGATCAAGAGCTCTTCTTTCCGGGT
>MNYV01000022.1 GCA_001873285.1 Nitrospirae bacterium CG2_30_53_67 | reverse complement strand
GGTCGAGGGGTCAAGGGTTCAAGTGAGATACTGAAACGCAAGCAAAATCTTCAGAGAAAAACACTGGAACCCTTGGACCCTATAATCCTCGGCCCCTTATGATTTTAGCACTTCACTTGACCCCTGGAATCCTTGACCCCTTGACCCCTGATGTTTTCACCCGCTCTTTTGGAGATGATCCTTATGTCATATCCCCTTTGGGGAGAAGATTCACACGTTAGAAGTCTTAATAAACTTCAAACTTGCATAACTCCTAACGGGATAAAGGTGCGGGAGCTTCACGCCTCCCGGAACCTGCAGATGTGCCGATAGTCACAGAAGTCCTCACACTTCTTCGGGTTGAGGGGGAACCGGCCCTGCCGGATGGCCCCTGCATATTCCCGGATGTGCCGCATGGATGCCTCCATGAGGCCGTCAAGGGCGTCATCGGCCTGGATCTGTATCTTCTTTTCCCCGGAGCGAAGAAGATAAAAAGAGCCGCTCTGCATCTCCCGTTGATTGGAAAAGATCGTCCTGGCCCATGCGGCATAGACCGGGAGCTGAAGGCTCACACCCCGCTCAATATCGGCTCTGTTCGGGGCTTTGTTCCCGGACTTGTAATCCACGATGGAGAAGATCGGTCTGCTGCCGGCCGCGCTGAGGTCGATCCGGTCCACCTTGCCGAGAATCCGGACCGATCCGGTGTCGGAATCGATGGTGAGCGGGTCGGCGGCGGAGAGGGGATCGCTCTGAGAAAAGGGTCTCATGCCGAAACAGACCTCGAAGTGCGACGGCACCTCCCCGGTTTTCCGGTGTTCCTCCATCTCCTGATTGAGGAACCGGTCCAGGGTCCGATGGACCTCCTCTTTCCGTATCTTCCAGATCTGTCTGTGCCCCGGCACTCCCTTGGCCTCTGCCCTGTTGAGCTCCTCTTCCACAATCCGGTGCAGGTTCTTCCTTGCCTGTTCAAGGTTATTCTCGGTGATGCCTGTCCCGGTTTCCTGGACATGGCCGGCATAGAAGCGCTGAAGGATCCGATGGTAAAGGCTTCCCAGGTCCCTAACCTCCACCTCATCTTCCACCTCTTCCAAGGGCAGGAGCTTAAGCTCTCGTTCGCAGAAGTAGTCAAAGGGACATACCCCGTAGCGCTCCAGCGCCGTGACCGAGAAGGGGGCCTCCTCCTTCCGGAGGAGCGCCGCGGCCTCGGGTCCGAGAAGACCCGAGTAGGGTCCTTCGCCCTGGTTTCTAACCTCAATCACCCGGAGTCCGTGCAGAATCTTTCCGATCTGATCCCGCCGTGTCCTGAGCAGAAGGTTGAACAGGGAGGGGACGTCCGGGTTTTTAGATGCAGGGCGGCAGAGGTTCAGGAAGGTGTACTCCAGGAGATCCTTGTCCCTGAAGATCTCTTCCCGGTCCGGGAGCGTATCATGGATGGAGATCTCCTGCTCTCGGATGGAGCCCTCTTCAAAAAGGTCCCTCACTCGGTCCAAGAACCGGGAGGCCGGAATCTCCCGTCCATCGGCATCGGTGCGGGGATAGGTGAGATAGAGGGCCCGGGTCGCCGAGGCGGCGCATAGGAGGAAAAGGACCTCTTCTTCTTCACGCCGATCCGAGGCGAGGGTGATCCACCGGTTTTGACTCAGGGTTTTGTTCAGGGCGGCCCGGTCTTTTTCCCGGAAGAGCGGGTCGGAGGGATGGGCCCGAGGGAAGCCTTCTTCCACGAGCCCGCCGATGAAGACCACGGGCCTTCTGAGTCCGCGCATGCCCGGGGCGTCGGTGACCAGCACGGCGTCTTCCATGGGCGGGTCGGGGACATACTGGACCTCGGAGAGGGTATGGTTCAGGATGCCTGTAAACTTGGAGAGCGAAATTTTCCGGCCGGTTTGCGCCGTCTCATGCTCATAAGCTATGTGCATGAGAAGCTCCCTGAAGGCATTTAGGCCCCGCTGGTCACGGCGGATCAGACGGAGATCGCTCCCTGCGGAGATCTGTTCTTCCATATGGAAGGATCGGATGATGTCGGAAATGGCGGTGACGAAACTCGTCAGTGGGGCCGGACCGGACAGGGTCGCCATGGCCTTGAGCAGGGCCCGGATGATTTTCATGCAGGCTTGGTAGTCTTTGATCTTTTTTATATTTTCTTTTATGCGTTCTTCTCTTTGCTCCAGTTCCTCGCTCGGGAGGTTCCCCTCCTGGAGCAGTCTCCGGTTCAGGTCAAGGTACCGGATCCTGGATGCAAATCGGCTCTCCCATTCCTCCTTGCCCCCATGGATCATGGCCTCTCTTGAAAGGGTGTCGAACCGCTCGGGAGGAAGATTCTCCTTGAGGAGGGGGTCGAACCGGATATAGGCTGAGCGGATCAGCCGGACGATGGATTCCCTCCGGTATCCATTCAGGGGAATCTCCAGGATTCCCATGATCGTTCGGATGAAGGGGTTGCTTCCCAGGGGGAGGCCGCTCCCCATGCGGATGGGGATGCCGTGGGAGCGGAAGACCTCCGGGACCTTGTCCTGGTAGTCCCGGAGGCTGCGGAAGACCACGGCGAAATCCTTGAAGCCGAGGCCCTGGTCACATTGGAGCCTGCGGATTTTTCTCGCGATTTCTTCCACCTCCCTGTAGGTTCCGGGCATTTTCAGGATCCGGATGGAGTCCCGGCACGGGATACGAAGGGGAGTTTGTCCGCTGTCGAGAAAATGCCTCGCAAGGTGATGAAGGGGGCTTCCGGGATCTATTCCAAGCGGGGAGAGGGTCGAAATCGAAGCATGCGGTAAGGTGCGGACCAGCCGGTTCAGCGTCCGCCGGATGAATGCCGGGCCCGGTCCTTCGCCGTGCTGATAGGGCAGGGTGATGACGAGATTTTTCAGGCTTGGAAGGGCCGATAGGGCGAGTAGCAGCCGAAGCTGAGTCGGAGTGAAGTCATAGAATCCCGTGACAAAGATCTTTTGCAGGCCGGCCATGGGCCCGGGGTTCAATCCGAGGCTCTCCGCTGTCAGCGGAAAGAGATCCTCCCGGTCCAGAAGGCCCCTGGCCCTGCGCCGGGTTTCGTACTCATGATAGATGTTTGCAGCCTCGATGATCCGGGGTGAGGCCCGGGCCGAAGAGGATCTTTCCAGAAACTCCTCTGAAGAGACGCCTGCATCCTTAAGCGTGCGAATGAAGTCGGATGCCAGGTCCATGAGGCCCCGGGTCTCTCTGAGCCCTGAAAGGCGCTCCATAGGCATTTCAGCAAGGACGGCCTGGACCATCCACTTGCGGACCAGGGGGGCGCCCACCCTGCCGGGAAGGGAAGAGCCGTCAAAAATCTCCATGCAGAGGTCGAGAAAGGTCATGATCCTGAGTCCGATGAATCCCTTGACTCCCGCTCCGGCGAGGATGGCCTCATGGATCGATTCGGCCTTGAGGTTGGAGGAGACCAGGATCAGGATCGTATGGCAGCGGTTTTCCAGGACGGCCGGAAGGATGTCGTTGAGGATGGCCTGCGTTTTGCCTGAACCAGGCGGGCCGGTGATGATCTCGACTCTGCACATGGAGTCTCTTTGTTCAGGTCCGTTCAAAAGGTTCAAAGAGTTTTTTATATTCATCCAGGGCGTATCGGTCGGTCATGCCGGCAATGTAGTCGCAGATGACCCGCTCACGGCCGGCTTGTTCGATCATCCGCTGGTATTTCTGGGGCAGAAGCGTCGGGTTTTCCCGGTAGATATTAAAAAGAGCGGAGAGGACCATCTTCCCCTTGATCCGCATCCGTTCCACCCGGTAGTGCGTGTAGAGGTTTTGAGAAAGGAACTCCTTGAGCCGGCTGTTCTCCTGCATGACCTCCGGGCTGAAGGAAACCACGGGGATATTTTTATCCCGCAGATCGTCCAAGGTGCGGATGTCATGCTCCTTGAGCATGGACGTGGTGTGATGGACCAGGTCGTTGATGAGATAGCCGATGAGGTAGCTGATGGCCTGGTATTTCTTGCGTGTCTCATCAATGCCGGGGTATAGGGTTTCGATCTGGCGGAAGGTCCGGTCCACGATGGGCGCCGTCTCCCTGAGTTCACAAAGATCGAGCAGGCCCGATGTGAGGCCGTCGTCGATGTCATGGTTGTTGTAGGCGATCTCATCGGCCAGGTTGATGATCTGGGCCTCCAGGGTGGGGACCACCCCTGGAAGGAAGTCCTTGATCTCCGTGATGTCAGGCCGGTCATGGAAAGAGGTGTGCTTGATGATCCCTTCCCGGGTCTCGAAGGTGAGGTTGAGGCCGGAGAAATTGGGATAGCGTTCTTCCAGCTCTTCTACGATCCTGAGGCTCTGGCGGTTGTGTTCGAAGCCGCCGTGGTCCTTCATCAGTTCATTCAACAGGTCCTCGCCGGAATGGCCGAAGGGGGTGTGCCCCAGGTCGTGTGCCAGGGCGATGGCCTCGGCGAGTTCTTCATTCAGGCCCATGGCCCGTGCCGTGCCTCGGGCGATCTGCGACACCTCGAGGGTATGGGTCAGGCGGGTTCTGTAGTAGTCTCCTTCGTGGTTGACAAAGACCTGGGTCTTGTACTCCAGCCGGCGGAAGGCCGCGCAGTGGATGATCCGGTCCCGGTCCCGCTGAAAGTCCGTCCGGTTATCTTTGAAATGTTCCGGATAACGTCTTCCTCTCGATGCCTCGCTCCTGGCCGCATAGGGCGCCAGGTCCGGCCGCTCTTTCTCGTAGGTATGCATCATCGGTTTTCTCCGGGCATGAATGGGGAAAGTGTAGCACAAAATCAGATCCGGTCAAAGAACAATTATTCAATCTTCTTTTTATCCCTGAGTTCCTCTTCAAGGAAACGGTTTTTTTGTCTGAGGGACTTCTCTTTGAGGGTCCGCGTGATGAGATGTTCGATGTGCCCGACCTGAAAGGGTTTGGTGATGAAATCCGAGGCCCCTTTTTTCATGGATTCCACGGCCAGGGTGATGGACGGGAAGCCCGTGATCATGATCACGGGTGTGGAATCCCCCTTGGAACGAATGGATTGAAGAAATTCGATCCCATTCATCCTGGGCATGTTCACATCGGTGAAGATCATTTCATAAGACCGGAGGCTGAGCCGGTCAAGGGCCTCCAGGCCGTCCTTGCAAAGATCCACCTGATAACCGAGGTGCGTGAGCAGCCGTTCAAGCACGGAAAGATTCTCTTCACTGTCGTCTATGATGAGCAGGGGCCTGATTTCTTCCATTTTGTTTTTCGCCGTCACTCCATTCCTTGGGGACCGCTGCCGGATCTTTTTGATCATTGCCGAATGGATATTCTCTGGCGTTTTATCGTCCGCCCGAAGGAGAAACTTAAGTTTTTTTTTAAAAGTTTGAATGAAATAGAGCGGAGAAGGAAAATGTCGGAAAAGTGAGCGCCCGCCAACAGACCGCAGGGACCGCTCGAGAATATAAAAATCTTATCTTTCAGAGGGTTTCCTGATTTTATTGCCGGGGGTCTTCGACCCTCGAGTACGGCCGTATTTACGAATGTTCCTCTTTTTTCGTCCGAACAATGACTTTGAGCAGATCTCCGGATTCCGGGTAGAGGCTCGAGAGGTAGCCGTTGAGTTCGGCGATTTCTCTCGCCTTTTCCGTGGTTCCATAAAAATGTTCGGAGATCGACTCAAAGGTATCGTGTTTCCGGACCTCATAGATCACGACCTGCCTGGGTTGGAGCTTCTCTATATCCGGTTCGCTCATGAAGCGGACGCTGTCAAAGACCTGTTTAAAATAGTAATCGGCCAGATCTTTCTTATCTACCGGCGCGAAGGCCATTAGGATGAGCAGGTTTTTCTTAATGATCATGAAGTGCGCCGTGGTCGAGTAGAAACGCCCAAGGGAACTTTGGAGCTGATAATTGGCGGTGAATGTCGGAATGTCGTGAATCACCATTTGCTCTTCCGAGGATCGGCGCCATCCGCTCTGCGACTCGAACCGGTCCGCCATCTCCCGCAATTTGATGAAATAGTCCTCTCTTGAGGTCAGGGATTCAAGGGAGGTATCGTCCTTGGGCTTGGGGGTAGGCCGCTGACCGTCGCCCCTATCATGGCTCCTATGGTCTGATTCAGACGAGGACTCGTCCTTGGGTTTGGCGGTGATGAGCTGCATGAAATAACTTTCGTCCGGTCTCTTTGAAACCACCGTACCTTCGGAAGAAAAATTCTCCCAGTGATCCGGAAAGCGGATGGAAACCCCGGATTCCGCGTTCTGATAGAGGTTGTTCTCGAATTCTCCAAGTTCCGGACGGTTCCCGTAAGGCATTTCATTCAGCAGTCTCAGGAACTCCTTTCGGCCGCGTTTTCCCGGTTCCCTGCCTTGAATCATATCCCGGGAGCGGATCTCTGCTTTTTCGATTCGCTCAACCGTCTCCGGATGGGATGCGAAGAAACCGTGAAACACCGTTCGGTCCCTTCCGTGCTCGATCCGGTTCAGGGTCTTGAGAAATTGGCCGGTATCCCTCGGATCCCAGCCGGCCTTAAAGGCATATTCCTGGCCGATCTCATCGGCCTGAAGCTCCTTACTCCGGCCGAAGCTCTGATAAACCCCTTGGAAAAGAAGGTCGATATATTGCTGCAGATAGAACCCCACTTCCCCCAGGAAGACGGTGGCGATCAGGGATCCGATCTGCAGGCCCATGGCCTGGACCTGCTGCTGGGCGTGGTGCCGGGCGGTGACATGCGCAATCTCATGTCCTACCACACCGGCCAGTTCCGCCTCGGAATTGCACTGCGCCAGGATCCCCCGGGTGACATAGATATACCCTCCGGGAAGGGCGAAGGCATTGATCTCGCCGGAATCAATGACGTTGAAATGGTAGGTAAAAGGGCGCGTGTGGGCAACGCTCACCAGCTTTGAGCCTATGGATTGCAGGTATTCCTGAAGGCCCTTGTTCTCGTATTTGCCGTAAAGTTTTGTGACCGCCTTATCCTGCTCCTCTCCGAGCCTGGCCTCCTCTTTGGAACTCATCAGCGTGACTTCATAGTGGCGGGTGACCGGGTTCCTGGCGCAGCCGGACGGGAAGAACAAAAAGAGCGCGAAGAGAAAGGTCAGGGCGGCAAAGGATATGGTCAAGGGTTTCATGGGATCACGAAAAGGATTCATTACGTTCCACGGGATCGCGGCCTGTACTATATCCTTTTTTTCACTTCAATGTCAAATCCGTGTGCTCTGTGGTTCACAGATTTTGGTGGCGGATTCTGGTTTGATCATGGCCGGCGAAAAGGTCGGCGGGCAAAAAAAAAGAGAGGGGAACCCCCCTCTCTTAAGGATGGATGCGTATCCGAGGTTATGCCTTGGCCTCGCTGAGCTTTTTTTCAGAGACCTCTTCAAAGGTGATCTTCTGATTCTGAACATGGACCCTGATGATCGAGGCTCCCTTGAAATGTCCCTTGAGGATTTCATCGGAAAGCGGGTCCGATATATACTTCTGGATGGCCCGCCTGAGCGGACGGGCGCCATACGTGGGTTGATAACCCTTCTCCATGAGAAATTCCTTGGTCTCATCACTCAGAACCAGCTTGAACCCTTTGTCCTGGATCTCTTCATTCATCTGCCGGATCATGATGTCAATGATCGAGGAGATATGATCCTTGGTTAAGGTATGGAAGACGATTACATCGTCCACACGATTGAGGAATTCAGGGTTGAAGGTCTTTTTGACGGCAGACATGACCTCTTCCCGGATCTTCTCGGCTGAAGTGGAGTCCCCTTCCTTCTGAAATCCGAGGGGCGCCCCCTTGTCGATCTGCCGTGTTCCGAGATTGGAGGTCATGATCAGAACCGTATTGTTGAAATCAATGGTCCTTCCGTAGTTGTCGGTCAAGCGGCCGTCGTCCAGGACCTGCAGCAGGATATTGAAGAGGTCAGGATGCGCCTTTTCGATCTCGTCCAGAAGGATAACGGAATAGGGCCTGCGCTTGACCTTTTCAGTCAACTGGCCTCCCTCTTCATATCCCACGTATCCAGGGGGCGCGCCGGTCAGGCCCGATACGCTGAACCGCTCCATGTATTCCGACATGTCGATCCGGATCAGGGCATCTTCGCTGTCAAAGAGGAACTCGGCCAGGACACGGGCCAGTTCGGTCTTTCCCACACCGGTGGGGCCGAGGAAGATGAAAGAGCCGATGGGTTTCTTCCTGTTTTTCAGGCCTGCCCGTGAACGCCGGATGGCGCGCGAAACCGCGGCGATCGCCTCATCCTGCCCGACCACCCGCAAGTGGAGGGTTTCTTCCATGCGGATAAGCTTCTCGCTCTCTTTCTCCTCGAGTTTGTAGAGCGGAACGCCGGTCATCTTTGAGACGATGTAGGCGATGTCCTCCTCGTCGATTTGTGATTTCGTAGTCTCCCTCTCCTCGCGCCAGGTCTGTTGTGCCTTGTTGAACTCCTCTTTCATCTTATCTTCCTGGTCCCGGAACCGGGCGGCCTTCTCGAACTCCTGCAGGTGGATATGCAGGTTCTTTTGTTCCGTGATCTCCTTGATTTTGTTTTTTAACTCCTTGATCTCCGGAGGCAGGGTGAACTTCTGGAGCTTGGACCTGGACCCCGCCTCGTCAATGACATCAATAGCCTTGTCCGGCAGGAACTTGTTGGTGATGTAGCGGTCCGAAAGCCTTGCCGCCGCCCCGATGGCCTCATCCGTGATCACGGCATTGTGGTGCTCCTCATACCGGCTCCTGAGCCCCTTGATGATCCGAACGGTCTCTTCAACCGAAGGGGCCTGGACATTAATCGTCTGGAACCGACGTTCCAAGGCCCCGTCTTTTTCAATATATTTCCGGTATTCATCATAGGTGGTCGCTCCGATGCACTGGATCTCCCCTCGGGCCAGGGCAGGTTTAAGCATGTTGGAGGCGTCGAGCGATCCTTCTGCCGCTCCGGCGCCGACCAGCGTATGAAGTTCATCAATAAAGATGATGATCTGATTGTTGGAGGAGATGATCTCTTTGAGGACGATCTTCAGGCGCTCCTCGAACTGACCCCGGTACTTGGTTCCTGCGACCAGAGAGCCGAGATCCAGGGCGATGACCTTCCGGTTGGTCAGACCCAGAGGGACATCTCCATTCACGATTCGTTGGGCCAGCCCTTCCACAATGGCGGTCTTGCCCACACCCGGTTCCCCGATCAGGACCGGATTATTCTTGGTTCTGCGGCTCAGAATCTGCAGGACCCGTTCGATCTCTTCGTTGCGCCCCACTACGGGATCCAGTTCCCCTTTGCGGGCAAGCTCGGTGAAATCCCGCCCGAATTCATCGAGGGCAGGGGTATTGCTCTTAGGTTTTGGGGTCTTGGATCGGATAGAGGTCTGATGGAGCAGATTGATGGTCTGCTGCCTGGCCCCTAACAGGCTTGCCCCCATGCTCCGCAGGATGTTCCCTGCGATGCCCTCCTCTTCACGGACCAGACCCAGCAGGATATGCTCGGTCCCCACGTAATTGTGATTGAGAAGACGGGCCTCCTCCACGGCCAGTTCCAGGACCTTCCTGGCCTTTGGCGTAAAGGGGATTTCGCCGAAGGTCAGCGTATCCGTTCCCTTGGGCAGGTTTCTCTCAACCTCGATCCTGAGGTGGTCGAGATTGATCCCGAGGTTTTTCAAGACCTTACTATGCAATCCTTCTTCATCTCGAAGAATTCCGAGCAGGATATGCTCCGTGCCCAGGTACTCATGCTGATGTTTCTCCGCCTCTTCACGGGCAAGGATGATGGTCCTTCTCGCTTTGTCTGTAAAACGTTCAAACATAAATTAAAAACTCCAAAGTTTATTGTTAGTTATAGTTCTATATTATATTTATGAAATATAAGTGTCAAGTTGTTTCCCTGTTCAAGCAGAACGAATCTATAAAAATACACGATGCTGTCCGCGTTTTAAAATCGCCCCGGTTGTTCAGGCCGAAGCGGCGCCGGCTTGCTGTTTATTTTGAGAAACATGGCTCTGCCCGGTCTGATCATCACACAATCCGAACTAAAAGAATCTTTTTAAAGGTTCTGTGGATTTAAAAGAACCTTGACTCTTATGGGTCTGATCTCATTCCGAAAACCGGGGTAATTACATAACAGTTTGAAATTAAAAGTATTTTTAGTGATTAAAATATAGGCAAATTGCTCTTTACCCTTGTCCACTGCCTTTCCTATCCGGATTTTCACACAGATTTTCACAGGCTTTTCACATTTATTGTGGACATTGCTTATAACCCCATAAAATATCATGGGGATTTTCAGGCAGGGTGATGTGACTGGTTGTGAATCATCATGAACAAGGGTTCCGGACAGGGTTCAGGGTCCCTCGACCAAAAATGAGGGGCGTTTAATTTATTTTCTCTTTCGTGTTTAAGTTGGACCACGCAGAAATAAGAATCAAAGATCAAAGATAAAAAATCAAAATGACCAATCAAAATATAAAATTTGATTTTTTATCTCAGAGCGGCTACCCGATCCAGGTATGCCAGTCTTCCTGGATATCCCCTCGCAGTTTATAACGAAGCATGGCATCCCTGCACGGGCATTTGTGTTTGAGAGTCTCCAGGTGATCAAGGGTTTTCCTGATGATTTCCGGAAAGAGTGATAGGGTCTGTTTTACTTTTTCCCTGTCCTTCGCGGGGAGCGTCCCCTCGAAGAGGATCCCTTTCTCATAGGGAAGCGGACGCACCCCTTCGGCATAATTGGAGATATAGCAGATCGGGGCGTAACAGATTTCAAGCTCACGGGCCAGGAATGACTCCGGGACCAGGGTCATGCCCACCAAGTCTCCTCCCATCTGCTTCATGTAACGGATCTCAGCCGGCGTCTCCAGCCTCGGTCCTTCGGTACAGACGTAAGTCCCTTTGGGACGGCAAGGAAGGCCGAGCTCTTTTAATGCATTTTGAAACGAGAGATGGATTTCCGGGCAGAAGACCGGGCTCTGCCGGATGAAACCGATCCCTTTTCCCTGGAAAAAGGTTGAGATGCGCTGCCGTGTGAGGTCGATGAGATCGTCCGGAAGGACGAGGTCTCCGGGGTGATAGGTCTCATGCATGGCCCCGGGCCCGGACCATGACAGGATCCGTTCAGCCCCCAATTCCTTGGCGGCGTAAATGTTCGCTCGGTAGTTGATATACGGCGCGGTGAGGTGGTATCCGGTGACCCCATGACGCGAGAGGAATCCGACTTTGGCTCCCTCTATCTCCAGGACACGGATGGGAGAGGCCTGGCCGTAAGGTGTCTTTAAGGTTACGGTCTCTTTCTCCCGGCCGAATTTTTCCACCGGAATCTCATAGGCCCCGCTTCCGCCGATAATCAGGGTTTTGATTGCTGAATTTTTTATCATTTTGATTTTTGATCTTTATATTTTTGGTTCTTCTCCCATCGAGTGGGTAAAAAGGGTTCGAGGATTCCAGGGTTCAAGGGGTCAAGTGTTTGTTTTCCAGTGATTTGATCAGTGCCTTGAGCATCCGCTCAACCTCCTCGATATCACTCTTAAGTCTCTTTAACTTCTCATCCCTGATATAACCAAGATCTCCAGCGAGTAATACTTGTGTCTCCAATTCGCAATTTGTAAATCTCCAAGCATAATTGATAAGACTGGGGCCCTTCCTTT
>MNYV01000021.1 GCA_001873285.1 Nitrospirae bacterium CG2_30_53_67 | reverse complement strand
CTTCATTGGAATCATCGTGCCTGTACTCCCCTCGCACGATGAGGTTCTCTCGCAGCATATAACTGACCGTGCACGTGCTCTCCCAGAGGTCCTGATCGGTCCCGGTGCGGACGCCGTCCCGGTCATTGAAGGCCTCTCCTCTCAGACTGACGCCCAGACGGTCGGTCAGATCGTAACGCACGACCCCGGAGAACCCGCTCCACTTGGCATCCTTGCCGCCGGGTGCGCTCTTATCCTCCGAGCCCAGATCGTAGTTCAGGAGAAGGGTGAGATTCTTGATCGGCTTGATCGTGGCCACCACGTCCATGAGTTTCCGCTTATCTGCGGTGTCGTCATCCTTTTCCGCGCCGTACATCCCGTTCACGGTAATGGCAAAGAGATCCGATGGATGATACCCGATGCCCAGATGGCCGGTCTTGGCCCGGTTGTTGTCCGTGGTGTTGTCCCATCCGTTCACCAGACCAAACTTGATGTCGATGGTATCCCCGATCGGCTTGGTCCCCATGATCCCTGTATGGGTGAAGGGGATGGCATACCCGAACAGAAAAGACCGGGAGATGTTGTGGTTGCTGGGCGCTTCAATGACCTCGGCGCCGTGGAGCGTCACAAACTTCCCGACCATCCAGTCGACCCCTATGGCCTTGTAGGTGAGGTAGGCCTGCTGAAACTCAAAGTCGTCATCGTTGGCGCCGCCCAGAATCTGGGCCGTGTGGCCGAAATCCAGGTCCGTGCGGAAACCGACACCCTCTTCGCTTTTCTTCTCAAACACCAGCTTCACCAGGTCCACTTCAAAACTGTTGTCTTCGGTATCAAAAACCCGAAGCGTGTTTATGCCCGAGTCCGGCCGGTTGAAATTGTACGTGTATGAGGTATCCACAAAACCGCTTAAGCTGATCCCCTTAAGAAATTCCATTCCCGCCGTACCCTGCTTTTCCAGGGTGGCCACCCGCTCCTCCAGGGTCTTGTCTTCCGCGAAACCGCTTCTACCGAAGAGTACAAGAACCATCACCATCACGACATGTGTTGCAATTTTGCTCATCTTCATGCCCAATCCTCCCGTTTGTTGGTTTAAATCCCCCTTGCTCCCCCTTTTTCAAAGGGGGAGATCCCTTTTATCCCCGAAATCCGCTTGTACTATTTCATTCCAGTCAGGGTAAAGTCCGGGTAGGCCTCCAGGCCGTGCTCGCCCACATCCAAACCGTCCTTTTCCTCCTCGGCTGAAACGCGAAGCCCGATGGTCTTTTCGATTACCTTGAACAGAATGTACATAAGCGGAAAGACCCACAGAAACGCCGCCCCTATCCCGAGCAGCTGGACCCCCACAACCTTTGCGGAGAATCCTTCCGCGTTGAACAGCCCCGCGGCCAATGTTCCAAAAGCCCCGCAGACCCCGTGCACGGAGACTGCGCCCACCGGATCATCAACCTTCAACTTCTTATCAATAAAGACCACGGAGAGAACCACGAGGATCCCGGCGATGAGACCGATGATCACGGAACTCGTCACCGAAACGTTGGCGCAGCCGGCAGTAATGGCCACCAGACCGGCCAGGGCCCCATTCAGGGTCATGCTTGCCTCGGGCTTGCCGTACATGACCCAGGCCGTAATCATGGCGGACACCGCACCGGCAGCGGCCGCCAGGTTCGTGTTCACGGCAATGCCGGCAATATCTTTGTTGGCCGCGGTGGTGCTCCCCGGGTTGAACCCGAACCAGCCGAACCAGAGGATGAATACCCCCAAGGTTGCCAGAGGAATGTTGTGCCCGGGAATCGCCCTGGCCTTGCCGTCGGCCGTGTACTTTCCGATTCTCGGTCCCAAAACAATCGCCCCGGCCAGGGCCGACCAGCCCCCCACGGAATGCACCACCGTGGACCCCGCGAAATCGATAAAGCCGAGCTTCTCAAGCCACCCTCCGCCATGGAACAGGCCGCCCCAGGCCCAGCTCCCGAATACCGGATAAATGAATGCGGAAATCACGGCACTGTAGACCAGATAACCCACGAACTTGGTCCGTTCGGCCATGGCCCCGGAAACGATGGTGGCTGACGTGGCGGCAAAGACCACCTGGAACATCCAGAAGGCCAGGGTCCATTGATCCCCGTCCTTTGTAAAGTCCGAAAGAAAAAAACCGGTGGTTCCGAACCATCCGGTGCTCGTGACACCGAACATGATCCCGAATCCTACGGCCCAGTACGCCAGGCTCCCCATGGCAAAATCCATCAGGTTCTTCATCATGATGTTCACGGCATTCTTGGCGCGCGTGAACCCAGTCTCCACCATGGCAAAACCCGCCTGCATGAAGAAGACCAGAAAGGCCGCTACCAGCGTCCAGACAAAGTCTAAATGACTCTGTACCTTGGCAATAGCCTCGGCATTCCCGGCCACGGTGGGAGCCGCCTCTTCGGCAAAGACCGAGACCGGCCCGACCAGGGCCAGGATACATACCAGCAGAAAAAAACTTCTCAAACGGATCTCAGAGGCTTTTTGCCTCATTAAAGTAAACATGCCATTCTCCTCCTTGATAAGTTAGGTCCCTGTTCCATTTCAGATTGCGTACCGGCCCCGTTCACCGGTCCGGACTCGAATAACATCTTCAATGGAGATCACAAAAATCTTGCCGTCGCCGATCCGGCCTGTCCGTGCCTTCTCGATCACCTTTTCGATGATCTGATCCACCAGATCCTCTGAAACCACAATCTCGAGTTTAACCTTCGGGATGAAGTCAATGGTATATTCACTCCCGCGGTAGAGCTCGGTATGCCCCTTCTGCCGGCCATACCCCTTGACCTCGGTCACGGTCAGACCGCTGATGCCGATCTCGGTGAGCCCTTCCCGGACTTCATCAAGACGGCCAGGCTGGATGATGCATTCTACTTTTTTCATAATCTCTCCCTCCTTAATTTAAGGTATAATCCCATTTCTCCCGATTAAAAATGATATCCCATCTCCCCATGTTGTGTCTGGTCCAGACCGGTATTCTCTTCATCGCTTGTTACACGCAGTCCCATGATTTTGTTCAGCAGCCAGACCAGAATCAGTGTCATGGTGAAGGCATAGATGATCGTGGCGCCGATCGCAGTCAACTGCACTATCACCTGTCTTCCATGACCCGCAATCAGTCCGGTCCCGTTCACGGTGGCGAATATGCCTGTGGCCAGGGCCCCGAAGGTCCCGCCCACGCCGTGCACGCCGAAGGCGTCCAGAGAATCGTCATAGCCCGCCTTGGCCTTGAAAAGGATGGCAGAATAACAGAGCACACCGACTGCCAGTCCGATCACCAGGGCCCACATGGGTTCCACAAACCCGGCAGCCGGCGTGATGGCTACCAGACCCGCCACGATCCCCGAAGCGGCGCCCAGTGCGCTCGGCCTTTTCTGGATCACCCACTCTGACATCATCCAGGATAAAGAACCGGCCGCTGCGGCGATCTGCGTATTGGTGAAGGCCAGGGCCGCATTTCCGTTTGCAGCCAGGGCAGATCCGGCATTGAACCCGAACCAGCCGAACCAGAGAAGCCCCGCGCCCAGAAGGGTCAGGGTCAGGTTATGCGGAAAGATACCGACCTCCAGATACCCCTTGCGTTTCCCCAGCAGGGTAATCGCTGCCAGGGCGGAGATACCCGAAGAGATGTGCACCACGGTCCCACCGGCATAATCCAGTGCGCCCATGTTTAAAAGCCAGCCGCCGGTCCCCCAGACCCAGTGGGCAATGGGGTCATAGACCAGTGTCGCCCAGAGGAAGATAAAGACCACATAGGTGGAAAACTTCATCCGCTCGGCAATGGCCCCGCTGATCAGGGCCGGGGTGATGATGGCAAACATCCCCTGGAACATGATGAAGACATAGGCCGGGATGGTCCCCTGAACGGTCTCCGGCCCGATCCCCTTTAAAAAAAGATGATCCAGCCCTCCGATAAAATGATTCACATCCGGACCGAATGAGAGGGTATAACCGATCACCACCCACTGCACACCGATCACGGCCATGGCCACGAAGCTGTGCATCATGGAAGAGAGCACATTCTTCTTCCGCACCATGCCGCCATAAAAAAGGGCAAGTCCGGGAAGCATGAGAAGCACCAGCGCCGTGGAGATCAGCATCCAGGCCGTGTCCGCGGCATTGATTGACGGCGCTGCATCTTCTGCGGCCTGCAAACCTGAAGCGAACAAAAACAGAACCCCTGAAAAAATCATCAAAGGCCAAACTTTCCTGTGCTTATGTTTCATCATTCCTCCTCCCATCATAATTTCAATGAACCTCCCCTCATTCATCTGCCTCTCATTTACCTAAAGCAATTAGGATGCCAATTGCTTTCCTGAAAAAGCTCACCTCGGTCAACACTGTCTATCTTATTGTCTTCCAAGAGGAATCATAGAAAAAGATATGGGAGAGTGAGCCGCCATAAACTGAGGACAGCCGCTCAAAAAAAAGGCGCCTGCTTATTTTCTATGCAGCCATTCGTGAAAATGAGGCATATTAATATGATGGGATTTTTTTTGAATCAGCAACGCCTCTGCAGAAGGGAAGGGGATACGGATGAATGGATTTACTTTTTCTGATCTTTGTTTTTAGGGTCCTTTTTTTTAATCATGCCGTCACGCAGGAGCTTGTTGTATTTCATCACACCCAGGCACTGTTCCGCGCTCGGACACCAGTCCAGGCAGCTCGCCTCCTTGGTGCGGCTCACCGGGCTCCCGCACTTGGGGCATGTCTGGTTCATTTCATCGGTCCAAATTTCCACCTTGGTCCCGCACTTTTTGCAAAGGAACTCCTCCGGGGATGGCTGCAAAATCTTCTTGGCCCCAGGGCAGATATTCTCAAAAGACATGGGTTCTCCTTGTTCCCCGTCAGACCTTATCCTTCCATTTATTCATCCATCAGGCTGATCGCCGATACAGGGCAGTTCTCTGCCGCGGCCTCACAGCAGCCGGCGATCTCGCAGCCCCCTTCATCGATCACTTCAGCCTTCTCCATCTCTTCATTCAACTGAAAGACCGCCGGGCATATTTCCGCGCACCCCCCGCACCCAATACACGTCTCCTGGTCAATGACGGGCTTCATTTAAGATCCTTTCTTCTTCAAGTGGGCAACTCCCTCCGGTTTAGATGTTGTTCTTAAACTTAACAAATTATCTCCGAGCGGTCAAGCCGGATCGGGAAATGTATTAGGGATGACTTTGGGGACATCCTATTTAAGTCATTCACATGGGAATTTACTTGCATTATTAGGTTATGTAGGGTTAAATCAGTGTAGTTTCATGGAGAGGGATTTTATGCGTATCGCCGTGGGGGCGGACCACGCCGGGCGCCGCTTCAAAGAGGCGCTTTTTCCCTACATCAAGGCATTGGAGAAGTCATAGAAGGGATGCGGATGGCCGAAATCATTTCAGTCAATATCAGCAGGAACAAGGGAGAGAGGAAGAAGCCGGTGGCCTCGGTCATGATCTCGGCGGGCCATGGGATCGAATCGGATGCGCATGCCGGGAAGTGGCACCGCCAGGTCTCCCTGCTCGCTATCGAAAGTATCCGGAAGATGCAGGCGCTGGGGATCGAAGTGGGGCCCGGCGATTTTGCCGAGAACCTGACCACCGAGAATATCAATCTGGTTTCGCTGCCCATCGGGACCAGGCTCCGCATCGGGGATCAGGTCGAGGTGGAGGTTACGCAGATCGGAAAGGTATGCCATGACCGTTGCGAGATCTACCGGCAGGCCGGGGATTGCGTCATGCCGAGGGAAGGGATCTTTGTCCGGGTCCTCTCCGGAGGCGAGGTCAAGCCCGGCGATCCGATTCTCGTCCCATCGGGAGAGGGGCCCTATGTTGAGCCGTGATCATTCTCAGAACGTCCCTGCCGGTTCGGAGAGGTCCTACCGAGTGGCGGTTCTGACCCTGAGCGACAAGGGCGCCCAAGGGATCCGCGATGATGAGAGCGGGAGGCTTCTTCAGGAGATGGTCCGTGACCTTCCCGGAGAGGTGATTTTCTACAAGCTCCTTCCGGACGAAGCGGTTCTCATTGAAGCGCTCCTTTGCGAACTCTCGGACCGTGGAGACGTGGATGTGATCCTGACCACGGGAGGCACCGGCGTCTCTCTTAGGGATGTGACTCCCGATGCCACGCTGCGCGTCATCGACCGGGAGGTCCCCGGCATGGCCGAGGCCATGCGGGCCGCGTCTTTAAAGAAGACCTCACGAGCCATGATCTCACGCGCCGTCTGCGGTATCAGGAAGCAGACTCTGATTATCAACCTCCCGGGAAGTCCCCGAGGCGCCCGGGAAAACCTGACCGTGCTCCTTCCGGCCCTGCCGCACGCAATAGACAAAATCCGGGGGGATCAGCGTGACTGCGCCTCAACATAAAAGAGAGGAGGTCTCTATGATTAAAACCATTTTAATTCCTACGGACGGCTCCGCTTATTCCCGGTATGCCGTAGAGTATGCGGTTGATCTCTGTGCCGCCTTGAAGGCCGATCTGGTTTTGGTTTCGGTGGTGGACGTGCGTTTCGACATGTATGATGTCTACAGCGAGTTTCATTCCCCCGTCCGGATCGAAGAGGTGATCCGGGAGCAGATGAGCAAGGCGCTGGATAAACAGGCCGCAGAAATTCAGGGCCGCGAGATCAAAGTCAGAAAGATCCTGAAGGTCGGGGACGTGATCAACGAGATCCTCACGGTGGTGAAGGAAGAGGGGATCGACCTGATCGTCATCGGCACCCACGGCCGCAAAGGGGTCTCCCGGTTCCTTCTCGGGAGCACCACCGAGAAACTGGTTCGAAGCGCTCCCTGCCCGGTTCTCACGGTCCGTCCGCCGGAAGAAAAGTGATGGTGTTGAAAATGCAAAGTGAGCGGCAGTCCGAAGAATAGATACGGCATAAAAAAGTTCTCTGCACCCCCTGCCCGGACAGGAAACCCACGATTTGGTGAAATTATTCATTGATTCAGGCTCCATAATTGGTTAAAATGTATAAACTTTTCGGTCAGCGCCCGCTGTTCGGGGGAGTTCCGAGAGGGAAGATGAGGTGGGGACATGGGCCGGTTAGACGATCTGCGCAGGGAAATTGATGCCCTGGACGAAAAGATTCTTGATGCGCTGAATCAGAGGGCGGAACTGGCCATCGAGATCGGCAAGATCAAAATGAAGGAGAATCAAACCGTTCATGCGCCTTCCCGGGAGCTCGAAGTCCTGGAACGGCTGGGGAAAAAGAACAAGGGGCCCTTCCCCAATGAGGCCCTCCTTTCGGTCTATCGCGAGATCATGTCGGCGTCACTGGCGCTGGAAGAGCCGGTCAAGGTGGCCTATCTGGGACCGGAGGCGACCTTTTCCCATCTGGCTTGCATGCGGATTTACGGGAATTCGGCCCGGCATGTCCCGGTCAAGAGTATCAGCGAGGTCTTCGATGCCGTGGAGCGGGGGCATGTGCACTACGGTGTGGTCCCGATCGAGAATTCCACGGAGGGCGGGGTCAGCTACACCCTCGACATGTTTCTGGAGTCCGACCTCAAGATCACGTCTGAGATGCTTCTTGAGATCTCGCTTCACCTGATGAGCATTTCCGGCGAGATGGCGAGGGTGCGCAAGGTTTACTCCTTTCCGCAGCCCACGGCCCAGTGCAGGAATTGGATCCGGAAGCATCTCTCCCATATTCCGGTGATTGATGTGGAAAGTACGGCTCGGGCCGCCCAGTTGGCCTCGGAAGACCCGGATTCTGCGGCCATCGCCAGCGAGGCGGCGGTCAAGGTCTATGGCTTGAAGACCATCCAGCAGCGGATTGAGGACAACGCGCAGAACTATACGCGCTTTTTATCCCTATCCAGGGAGATGGCCCCCCGTACAGGGTACGACAAGACCTCCATTCTCTTCTCCTTCAAGAACCGGCCGGGGGCCCTGTTCAACGTGCTTCAACCCTTCGCGGATCATGGGATCAACCTGACCAAGATCGAATCCCGTCCGACCAAAAAAAAGGCCTGGGAATATGTTTTTTACGTGGATATGGAAGGTCATCTAAAAGACCCCTCGGTCAAGGAAGCCCTTCAGTCGCTTCAGGATCAATGTTTCTTCCTCAAGGTTCTCGGTTCTTACCCAAGGGCCCGGAAGTGAAAGGAGGCCCCTGGCATGATCCAGGTCCCGGAGCATATACGCCGCCTGATCCCTTATGTCCCAGGCAAGCCCATAGAAGAGTTGGAGCGGGAATTCAGGCTCAGAAATTCCATCAAACTGGCATCCAATGAGAATCCGCTGGGACCGTCCCCGCGTGCCTTGGAGGCCGTTCAGGGGGCGCTGGCGGGCATTCACCGCTACCCCGACGGAAACGGCTACTATCTGAAAGAGGCGCTTGCCGAACGGCACGGCCTTTCTCCTGAGCAGATCATCCTCGGTAACGGCTCCAATCAGATCCTGGATCTCATTGTGAGGACGTTCTTTCGACCCGGCATGAATGCCGTGACCTCGGAGAGGACCTTCGTGGTTTACCCCATGGCCATGCAGGCTGTAGGAGGGGAGTGCCGGGCCGCGGCCATGAATAAAGAGACGTATGATCTGGATGCCATGGCCGATCTGGTGGACGGAGAGACCCTCTGTGTCTTCATCGCGAATCCGAACAACCCGACAGGAACGGTCATTCACAGGAAGAGCTTCGAGGCATTCATGGAGAGGCTGTCGTCTTCGGTCCTGGTGGTCATGGACGAGGCCTATTTTGAATATGTGGAAGATCCGGAATCGCCGGACGGTCTTGAGTATCTCAAGGCAGGAAAGGATGTGATCGTCCTTCGGACCTTTTCCAAGATCTATGGGCTCGCCGGCCTCAGGATCGGCTACGGCATGGCGGACCCGAAGATCATCGAGGCGATGAACCGTGTGCGGGAGCCCTTCAATACCAATACCCTGGCCCAGGCCGCAGCCCTCTCGGCCATTGGGGACGAGGCCCATGTCCGGGAAAGTCTTGAAGTCAACAGGGAAGGCAAGGCGTTCCTCTATGAGGCATTTGAGCGCATGGGGCTTCCCTACACGCCGACCCAGGCCAACTTTATCTGGGTGGAGACGCCCGTGCCTTCGCGTGAGATCTATGATGCTCTTCTCAGTAAAGGGGTGATCGTGCGGGTCATGGGGGAGCGGCATCTCAGGATCACCATCGGTCTGCCCCGGGAAAATCAGAGGCTGGCCGGGGCGCTGGAGAAGGTGATTGGGGGAAGAATATAAAATAACCATAGGAGGTTTTCAGTAAATCCTAAATTCGAAATCCGAAATTCTAAACAATATCTAATGACCAAAATTAAAAGTTCGAAACAGTATAATGGGGAGCAGAATTGTTTAGAATATTTGAATTTTGAAATTCGAAT
>MNYV01000020.1 GCA_001873285.1 Nitrospirae bacterium CG2_30_53_67 | reverse complement strand
AAGCCGTCGGTCTTCTCGGCGCGGTAGGCGCGAAGGATCAGTTCCACAAATTCCTTTTCTTTTTGTTCGATGATCCGGCGCTGCATTTCCCGGCGGGAAACATCTTCAACCGCCAATGAACGCGAATGAACGCCAATATCTTCTTTTGATTCGCGTGCATTCGCGTCTATTAGCGGTTCTATTCCGATGTAGTGCTGGCGTTCGTACTTGCCCAGGTTGAGGATTTCAAAGGCGCGGTAGTCCTTGCCCTCGGCTTTGAGTTCCCGCTGCACGCCGATCAGACGCTTACGGGTAGTGTGAATGGCGAACTTGCCCAGATCGCTGACGATCCACTTGCGCCCCAGCTTTTCCGCCACGGCGGCGGTGGTACCGGAGCCGCAGAAGAAGTCGGCAACCAGGTCGCCTTCGTTGGAAGAGGCTTTGATGATGCGTTCAAGAAGGGCTTCGGGTTTTTGCGTGGGGTAGTCAACTTTTTCTTTTGCCTGCGAGTTAACAGGAAAAACATCATCCCATAGGTTTTGAACAGGTTTACCTTTCCATTCATCCAGGAATTGTTTTCGCATTAATCTTTTAGCTTTGTCTTTCGGAAAATATAATCTTCCCTCCTTATCCATTTGCTCCATTCGTTCTCGGGAAACAGCCCATCCTTTTTCTGGAGGAGCATATCCTTTATATTCATATTTCAGGGTAGGTCTGTTCGCGGGATTGCTTAAATCACCAAGCTTGTAAACTCTTCCACCTGGTTCCTTATAAGTATATCTTTCCTTGATATAGTCCTCTGTGTCTTCTGTTGTAAACTGGGGGGAAAACGTGAACTCATCAGTTTTGTTGTAATAGAATAAAAAATCAGTCGTAATTCCAAACTGATTTGTCTTTTGTACTATGCCTGATCTTCTCTTCCAGATGACCATGCTATTGAAACCAATTTCACCAAAAATTTCATCTAGCACGAGTTTTAGAAAACTTCCAACTCTCACATCACAATGGACATAAATACTGCCGTCTTCGGCCAACAAATCGTGCATCACCACCAGCCGCTCGTAGATCATGGCGATAAAGGAATCCGTGCCTTTGCCCCAGGTGTCGCGGTAAGCAATCTCTTCCAGGATGTTGGGGTTTTTCGTGAAGGTGTCGCCGCCGATCTCGATGTCCATGCTGAAATCCGCGCCGACGTCGAAGGGCGGGTCGATGTAGATCAGCTTAAGGCCGCCCTGCTTTTCAATCTCCTCGCGCAGGGGGCCGTTCTTCAGCGATGAGAGGATCAACTTGTTGTCACCCCAGATGAGCTTGTTTGTCCAGCCCTTGAGTTGGCGGCCGCGCTCGTCAAAAAGCAATCCTTGTGGTGACGTGTCCTCTGGCCTTTCGGCGCGCGGCTCGTCCACCTGCTCGATCACCTGAAAGGGCAGCACGATATTGGAGACCTCGCTGGTCTTGCCGTTCCAGACCAATTCGACCTCGCGCTTGTCCTCAAAGAGCAGGAAACGAAATTTGTCCGGCAGCGGTTTGCCCGCCTCCAGAAAACGGATGATCTCTTGTTGTTCTTGTTCGGTCAGTCGTGGCATGAAAATCCTCTTCTTCTCGGTGTTCTACCTGGTGTCAGACCGAGGGGCGTGATGGAAAATATAACGCGCGGCTGACCCGCCGGGCGAAGCCCGGACGGTGTCGAGCCGCTTGTTGGACGTTCATCGCGTATTGTAAAGACAAGGATATATCAGGCCGAACTTTATTCTGCAAATGCCTTCTTCAACGCTTCATAAACTTCTTTTTGAGATGCACGAGGAAGGCGACGGATACGGGCCAAAACATTTCGAGCAGATTCGGTAAGCGGCTGAATATTTGATCGGCCTTGATTGCACGCGGAACAGAGCACTCGCAGATTGTTCTTATCGTTTGTGCCGTCTTGGCTCAGTGGAATGATATGGTCGATATGAAGCCGGATTTTTCGAGAAGGATTGAATGGATCGGGGTCGGTAGATCCGGCACCGCATAGTCGGCAGGTGAAACCGTTGCGCTCAAGAATTTCATTACGTAGCTGGGGTGATATGCCGCGTCCCAGCATCGGAATTCTCTTTAGACTTTCAAGCACGTATTCGCCGGGTTTGAGGTCGTGCCTGTCGATATGGGAGCGAATCTGCATGCCTTCTTGATCGCGTAATTCTCGAAGTCTTCGTGCGTACTCGCTTACGCCTGCGACCTTGCGAAGTGTAGCCGTCTTAAGAACTTTGCCTACGTTCGCTTCAAGATATGCCCGCAGTTTGTCTTTCGATCCCATTAAGCACCCCCTATTTGAAAAAGCGAACGAGCCTTTTTTCCAGTGATTCGAGTTTCTTTGTCTGGCATTCCCAAATCACCAGCGGCTTCCAACCGAGCCGCCGAAGTTCTTTTAAACCGTTTTTGTCTCTCTCGATGTTCTTGTCTATTTTCCTGTTCCAAAAAGCGACATTCGTAGTTGGCCTCTTGGAACGTTTACAGCCTTTATGGCCATGCCAGAAACAGCCATGAACGAAGACCACTTTATTATGCTTCGATAATACAATATCGGGAGTGCCTGGCAACTTTCGGACATTTATACGATAACGAAAACCCAAGCCGTAAAGTATTCTTCGGACGATTATTTCAGGCTTTGTGTTGCTACCTGAAACTCGCGCCATAATCCAGCTTCTTTTTTTCCTGCTGAAGACGTCCGACATCGATTTATTTCCTTGGACAGAAGCAACGTGTATACACAATCGGCGATGCGCGCGGCCAACAATGGCGGGACTGCGTTGCCTATTTGTTTCGCTACTTCTATCTTTGTCCCGACGAATCTGAAATCATCGGGGAATGATTGCAGTCTCGCAGCCTCTCGGTGGGTTATAGGCCGATGCTGCACGGGATGAAGATAGCGCCCTTTCTCCGGTTTGAAAAACTCCGTTCTTATAGTAAAAGACGGCCTATCCCACCAGAGCCTTCCGAATAGATCAGTACCGCCGGATGTTTTGCGAATCCAACATGCAGGAGTAATATCCGGCGCTTTCTTTTGAAGGTCGAATCGATTCATCCCCTCTTTCGGTATAGCGCGATAACGTTTCATACTCATCGGCGTAGGCGTACGTCCGAAGTGAAGGTCAAGCGGGGGCGGGATGTCCCGAATTTCCGTTCCGACCGGCGGCGGCAGATCGGCGATGGCATCGCGAACGTTTCTCCACGGCGAAGGATTCACAATATATGAGTCGAACTCTTCAGAAAACGCTTTGCGATAACCGTTGTTGATATTGTAGTTTGTTTTTTTCGGAGGGAAAACACCTTCAGGGTCTGCGAATTTACAGCCTATTATGAAAGCACGCCATCTTGTTTGCGATACGCCGTAATCCGCTGCACATAACTTAGCCCAGCGAAGTTTGAAACCCAGCGATTCGGCAACTCCGATGATTTCACCATGCTCGAAAGAATCAAGCATTTGGGGGACATTTTCCATGACGAAAATGGAGGCGCCGGAGCGTTCTACAATATCCATGTACGGTCGCCATAGTTGCTTGCGCGGGTCGTCGTCTCGGTTCTTATTGAGAAGGCTGAAACCTTGACAGGGTGGGCCGCCGATGACTACGTCGGCTTTCGGAATTTTAGTACGTGGGTTTTCGAGAATGCTTACAATGTCGCCGACGATACAATGGTTGCCGAAATTGGCATTGTACGTCCTTGCTGCATGATCGTTAAAATCGTTCGCCCAAACCGGCTCAAAACCATGACCGGTCAACTTCGTGAATCCGAGCGTCATACCGCCGGCACCGGCGAATAGATCAATCAGCTTGGGTTTTAATTTTACATCCTGTAATGTTCCGTCTACTCGTGCCAGATAAACGGCTTCTTCTTCCGCAACGAGAGGGATGTCCTTTTTGGTTTTATCGTATTTTCTATTTTTCGTCATGGGATGTCCGTATCATTTGTCAATCATCATACCAAAAAGAACGGGAGGTAGTAAAGGCAATTATTGTCATGATATTACGTGTTAGTAAAATAATAGGGACAGCGCCCTATTTAATGTTTAATCTTCCCTCTGCTGATGCAAGTAAGTTTCAGAAAACAAGCCTTCCACTTTTTCTATTTTTACCGTTAAGGGTTATTTATCACCCAATAGATATTCATGTCAAGATCATTCTAATGCATGGTTCCCATACCGGCGGTTGATGACTCGTAAAGGAGGAGGATCAGGCCAAGCCGACTTATGCCCGTGGTCCTCAGCATTAATTCTGATAGAAAGGGATCATTGAAAAGGGAGCTTTGATATGGTGGAGATCAAACTCCACAAGGCGGCCACGGGCGAATAACGAATTCCGGTTTTAATGGACAAAAGTATCCCAGCTCTTGCACTGGGGGCAGTGCCAGAGGATATTCTTGGATTCAAAACCGCACCCGCTGCAATGGTAAAAAAGGTATTTGGTGGAAAAGATCGTCATCACCATCTCCAGTTCACGTTTGAGTTCATCCATCTTTCCCTGGGATACCAGGATCTCCGCCATCCTCCGGTGGGCCTCAATGCAATTCGGACTGATCCTGATGACATCCTGGTATTCCTGGGCGGCGTCGTTTAGCTCCCCTTTTCTGATGTAGTGGTCTCCCAGGACCAACCGGCTCTGGACATCCTTGGAATTCCTGGTAACATTTCTCTTATAGATCTCCCCCATCTCCTCGTACCGGCCGAGTTCGTAATAGGCATTCTCCAGCCTCTTGTAGGTCAGAAAGGCATATTCCGGGATGAGCTCTGAAACCTCTTCCCAGATGCCGATCGCCTTCTGGTACTTTCCCTGATCATGGAACAGGTCGCCGAGATGCAGATAGGCATCCACACATCTGCGGTCGATCTGTATCGCCCTCCTGTAGCCCTGGATTGCATCGTCTATCGGGCCTTGCTCCTGAAGGCGCTTGGCCTTTTCGGTTTCCAGATGCGCCAGCACCATGGTGTCCTTGGTGTTGGTCAGTTTCTGGATCTTCTTCTGGATCTCGAAGGCCTTGTCCCAGCTCTTCTCCTCTTCGTAGATCTTTTCCAGGCGCTGGTGCGCCTGGAAATGATGGGGGTCCAACTGAATAACGGCCCTGAATGTTTCGATTGCGTTGTCGAAAAGACCGGCCTTCTGGTAGTCCAGGGCCAGATCAAAGTATGCCTGGACCTTGATCCTCTTGTCCAGTGAAGGGCGGACGATGATGCTCTGGTGAATCCGAATGGCCCGGCCGACCTCGCCCTTGGAGCGGAACAGACTTCCCAGGGCAAGATAGACCTCCACGGTTTCGGAATCCAGCTCCACCATATGGGTGAATTCCTCGATGGCTTTATCATGCTCATTGGAGAGGATATAGTTCAGACTTTTGTAAAAGCCGGTACGGCCCTCTTGCTGATTCTTGGAGACGTGGTCTTTCCTGGGAAGGATCCGGACGAGGGCGGCCCCTGCAAGGAATCCTATCCCGATCAGAAGGATCGTCTCGATCTGAGGATGGATCATACGATCCCCTTGGGCTCATCCGGCGGGATTTCTTCAGGATGTCTTTGGGTCATGGATTCAAGTATGGGCATTCTCCTAAGGGAGTTCAGTTCCCCTTCCATCGCCTTTTTCTCTCTCCTGAGAGCCCGAATTTGTCCTTTGAGCTTAAACTTCTCAATATAGCTGATGAATAACGCGATGATCATTCCGGCCAGGAATGATATCAGGATCGCAAGAAAGAGGGGGAGCTGGATGGGGCCCTTCATGCCGTAATAAATTGAAACATCCGTGCTGTTCTGATTTGCAAAAAAAAGGAGACCGAGAAAAATGATCAGCGTGACTATCATCTTGAGTATCAGCATGGCCTTCTCCCCATGGGTGGGTTATGATAACGTCAAAGTTCCTGCATGCCGTGAACCTTTAACGGGTACGTTATCACATGCCGATTTAAAATTCAAGCGCCGGATTTTTTAGAAAAGCCGCAGAACTCAGGAACAGGCCTGATATGGGGAGAGTCAGAGTAATGGATTCCGTCAGTCTTCGGCATCAATCTTGCTGATGCCGTACTTGCTCAATTTGTAGCGGAAGGAACGGAAGCTCATGTTTAAGATGAGGGCGGCTTCCTTCTTGACCCACCCGGTTTTATGAAGCGCCTTGAGGAGGAGATCCTTTTCGATCTCCGAGATGACCCGGTCGAAATCCACTCCGTCTGCAGGAATCTCCACAGTGAGATCTCCGGAGGATTCAGCCCCCTCCAGGATATGCTTGGGAAGACAATCAACGGTAATCCGGTCCCCCTGCATCATCACAATGGACCGCTCAATGATATTTTCAAGTTCCCGGACATTTCCCTTCCATTCATGCCGGACCAGAAGGTCCATGCACTCCTGTGTTACGGTCAGAACCCCGTTTGGGGAATACTTTTTGAGAAAATGGCTCACCAGCAGGGGGATATCCTCTCTTCTCTCTCTCAGGCTTGGAACCTCTATCGGGATGACATTCAGCCGGTAATAGAGATCCTCACGGAACTTCTTCTCCTTGACCATCCGGTCGAAGTTCTGATTGGAGGCTGCAATCACGCGGACATCCACACGGATATCCTCAATCCCGCCGATCCTGCGGAACTCCTGATCCTGCAGGACGCGCAGAATCTTGACCTGCATGGCAGGGGTCATCTCGCCGATCTCATCGAGAAAGATCGTCCCTCCATCCGCCGCTTGAAACAACCCCATCTTGTTCTCCACCGCGCCGGTGAAGGCCCCGCGTTGGTGACCGAAAAGTTCGCTTTCCAAGAGGTTCTCGGGAAGCGCGCCGCAGTTCACGCTGACAAACGGCTTGTCCGCCCGCTGGCTCAGCCGGTGGATGGCCCTGGCGACCAACTCCTTGCCGGTGCCGCTCTCCCCGGTAATCAGGACATTGCTCTTGCTGTTGGCCGTCTTCTGAATGACCGAAAAAACACGCTGCATGGCCTGGCTCTTCCCCACGATCCGGTCCAGTCCGCCGAGCGACAAAAGCTCCTGCTTCAGAAGGACGTTCTCCTGCTCCAGGCGCTTTTTCTCCAGGGCATTCTCAATAATGATCTTGATCTCGTCCACCTTGAAGGGCTTGACCACATAATCGATGGCCCCTTTCCTCATGGCTTCCACAGCGGTATCCGTGGAACCGAAGGCTGTGATCATGAGAACCTGCGTATCCGGAGAGATCTTCCGGATCTCTGATAGGAGCTGGATTCCATCCATACCCGGCATCTTGATGTCTGAGATCACCAGGGCGAAGATCTGCTTTTCAATCATGCGGAGGGCATCACCGGCGCTCTCCGCCGTCTTCACGGCGTACCCTTCCTTTTTCAGCATGATGGAGAGAAACTCCCGCATGCTTTCTTCATCGTCAACGATTAAAATGGGATCCATCTATACTCCATTCAAGACCATGGATGGGGCGGCCTCAGGCAGATAGAGATGGAACTCCACTCCCGATCCGGGATGATTGACCACATCGATCCAGCCCGCATGCTGCTGTACAATCTGATGGACAATGGCAAGCCCCAGCCCCGACCCGCGTTCCTTGGTGGTATAGAAAGGGAAGAAGAGTTTTTTCCTGGCCGCAGGATCGATCCCCCCGCCCGTATCCGAGACCGTCATCCGCACAAATCCCGTGCTCCCTTTCTCTTTGGAGAGCTTCCGGTCCTGCGCCTTGACCGACACCCGAAGGATGCCGCCCTCCGGCATGGCTTCAACGGCATTGACCGCAAGATTCCAAAACACCTGGCGGATGGAAACGGGGTCGGCAAAAATTTCCGTATCTTCTTCGATATCCGTTTCGATCCGGATCGAAGCCGCTATCCTTCCGCTGTTTTTCAGAAGGGTGACCGCCTCGTCTATCAGCTCTTTGATCCGAACAGGCCTGCACTCCAAAGAACGCGGGCGCGCATACATCAGGAAGTTCCCGATGAGGCTGTTCAGCCGGTCCGTCTCCTTGAGGATGATATCCATGAGCCTTCTGTTCTCCTTGCTGAGATCGAGTTCGGATCGTAACACCTGGATGGAGCCGCTCATGGAAGCAAGGGGATTTCGGATCTCATGGGCGATGCCCGCGGCAAGCTCGCCGATGACGGCCAATTGTTCTCTTTTTTTCATCTTCTCTTCCATGGACTTGAATCGGGTCAGATCCTGAAAGGCGCAAAGAAAACCGGTATAGTCGCCCTTCGTGTTCCGAAGGCGCGACAGAGTCATACCCAGGGTCTTCTCATCGCCATGCCGGCTGATATGGGTTATTTCAAACCGGCTGTAGCCTTCATCATCATCCGAAACATGACGGTTCAGGTAGCCCCTGACTTCGGGATAAGGGAAGATCCGGACGACTCCTGCGTGAAGGATCTCATTCATGGACATCTGAAGAATCTTCTCTGCAGAGAGGTTTACCGAGGTGATCATGCCGTTTTGATCCGTCGTGATCAGGCCGCTGGTCACGCTGCGGATGATATTTTCATGCAAGACCTGCAGATCCTCAATCCTGTCCTCTCTCTCCTTGATCTCCTCCCCGGCCGTCTCCAGACGCTTCGCCAGCTCATTGCTTAAGAAGGCAATGACAAAGAACGAAAAAAGATTCAGGAAACCCCGGTAATACAGCTGCGTCATTTCCGTTATGGAATGACCGCCGGCATGGAACCAGGACCAGCCTGCCGTGTTGAAATAGAAGAGAACCATATAAGAAAGGGCGCTCAAGGCGGCGGCGGACAGGCTCCCCCGCTTATAGTAAAGAATGCTTCCGCTGATGATGGAGAGAAAATAGAGAAAGACAAAAGGACTTTCAATCCCGCCGGTGATTTGAAGAACTCCGGTGATGAATACGATATCGCCCAGGATCTGGAAATAGCTCAGCCCTATCTTCCGCTTCACATATTTGAATACAACCGCAGAAAAACCCGTAAAAAGATAGGAGTATCCGATCAGGAGATAGAGCGACGTAAATGACGAAACCACTTCCTGGCTGCGGCTCTTGAAGCCGGCGATCAGCGTGACCCCAAGCAGGAAGGTCACCAGGATCATGCGCATGAGCATGAGCCACTTCAAGCGGTTCGTGATGTCATCATCATGTAATTCAAATCTTTCGGACATGAGAAAACGACCCGACATCGGCCTCACGGATTCATCCCGGGCAAGCCGGTTTTAAACCGGAATGAAACCGGACCGGGTTAATGGACGACTTCCGCCATTTTGAAGACCGGCAGGTACATGGCCACGACCAGGAACCCGACGGTTCCGCCCAGGAAGACCATCATGATCGGCTCAAGCATGGAGGTCAGGGTCGCCACGGCATTGTCCACCTCTTCGTCGTAGAAGTCGGCGATCTTGGATAACATGGCATCCAGAGCGCCGGTCTGCTCTCCGACGCCGATCATCTGAACGACCATAGGCGGAAAGACCTTGGTCTCGGAGAGGGGTTCCGCAATGGTTTTCCCTTCCCGGATACTCTCTCGGGTCTTCATGACCGCTTCTTCGATAACCTTGTTGTTGGCGGTCTTGGCCACGATCTCAAGCCCGTCCAGGATCGGCACACCGCTGCTGATCAGCGTCCCAAGCGTTCTCGTAAATTTGGCCACGGCCACTTTTCGGATCAGGGTGCCGATCAAGGGGAACCTAAGCAGAGCAATATGGACCCCTTTCTTAAAGCGTTGGGACCTCTTGTAGGCCTGGGAGAAGGCAATGACGAAAAGAACAATGGCCATGATCATAAACACAATGTTTGCTTTTACAAAAACACTCATCGCGATCACCAGCCGTGTCGGAGCGGGAAGAGCGCTTCCGAACCCCGCAAACATCTTCTGAAATACGGGGATCACATAGACCATGATGATGGCGACCACGATCACAGCAACGCTCAACACCACGGCCGGATAGACCATGGCCCCCTTCACCTTCTTCTTCAGTTTAACGGCCTTCTCAATATAGCCGGCCAGACGGTTGAGAATCGTATCCAGGATGCCGCCGACTTCGCCGGCCTCCACCATATTGACATAAAGATCATTGAAAATATTCGGGTGCTTGCGCAAGGCATCCGCATAGGTGGATCCGCCTTCGACGTCCTGCTTAACGGCGGCAATGGCCTTTGCAAAGGTCTTGTTCTCAGTCTGGGAGGAAAGAATATCCAGGCACTGAACCAGAGGGAGTCCCGCATCGATCATCGTGGCAAACTGCCGGGTGAAGATCACGATCTCCGTTTCCTTGACTCCCCTCCCCAGTCCGGGGATTTTGATCTCAATGTCTTTGGGTTTGGGTTTCACTGAAGTGGCGCGAATCCCCTGCTGGCGCAGGATGGACATGGCCTCGTCTTTCGAGGCCGCCTGTATGACGCCCTTCTTGATGATCCCGGCGCTTGTTTTCCCAGCATACTTGAAAGCTTCCATAATTCATCTCCAGGAAATATTTGACTGCTGTTTGTTTTTAGTATTTCACCTTTGACGAACGGCGGCTTCTCATATCGTCATTATTTCCAACGGCGCCGCCTCTCTGCAGCATCACCAGCATCTCTTCAGGCACCGTGGAGCGCCCTAATGCATCCTCATAGGTAATCAACCGTTTTTTATACAAGTCATAGAGCGCCTGGTTCATGGTCTGCATGCCGAACTGTTCCTGCCCGGTCTGCATGGACGAGTAGATCTGATGGACCTTGTCCTCTCGAATCAGGTTCCGGATGGCCGCGTTCGGGATCATGACCTCAATGGCCAGCACGCGTCCTTCTCCGCTGGCCTTGGCAAGCAACTGCTGGGAAAGCACTCCTTCAAGAACAAAGGAAAGCTGGGCCCGGACCTGCGACTGCTGATGGGATGGGAAGACATCGATAATCCTGTTGATCGTCTGGACGGCGGAATTCGTATGGAGCGTGGCGAAGGCCAGATGGCCGGTCTCGGAGACGATCAGGGCGGCCTCGATCGTCTCCAGATCCCGCATCTCCCCGATCAGAACCACGTCGGGATCCTGACGCAGGATGTATTTCAAGGCGTTTTTAAAAGACTTGGTATCCGCATTGACCTCTCTCTGATTCACCACGCACTTCTTGTGATGGTGCAGAAATTCAATGGGATCCTCAACCGTAATGATATGTTCATGCCGTTCACTGTTGATCTTGTCGATCATGGAGGCCAGGGTGGTTGATTTTCCGCTTCCCGTGGGGCCCGTCACCAGAATCAATCCCCTGGGTTTTTCACAAAGTTTCTCTGCAACGGCCGGAAGCCCCAGCTCGCTGAAGGTGAGAATCTTGTAGGGTATGGTCCGGAAGGCCCCGCCCATGGCCCCGCGCTGCATAAAAAAATTCGCCCGAAACCGGCTGAGCCCCTTGACCCCGAAGGAGAGATCCAGTTCGCTCTCTTCTTCAAAACGGTGTTTCTGCGCATCGGTCAGCACACTGTAGCAGAGCTGCTTGGTCTCAGCCGAGGATAAGGGCGGGAGATTCAAGGGCATCAGCTTTCCGTCTACCCGTATCTGGGGTGCGGAACCCGTGGTGACGTGCAGATCCGATGCGCCTTTTTCTATCATGGTTTTCAACAGTTGATGTAAACTCAGGGTCATTGAACCCTCCTATAAAAAAATCTCGGCTTGTTATATTTCATCACGCCCGGGAACGGCGCCTGAAACAAAAAAAGTTTTAACCTGGATCTCCAACCCTCGCCCTCACGTCAGTCTCCGAAGGTGACCCGGAGGACTTCGTCAACCGTGGTGACACCGCTCATCAACTTATTCAATGCGGCCATGCGCAGGGACATCATCCCGTTTTCAATGGCGGCCTGCTTGATCTCCGCCGCAGAGGCCCCTTCAAGGATGAGTTCACGAATGTGCTCATCCACAGGCATGACTTCATAGAGGCCCAACCGGCCTTTGTATCCGGTATTGTTGCACGCCGCGCATCCGGCGCCTTGGTAGATGGTGACCTCTGAGACCTGCTTGGGCGTAAGTCCGATATCAATCAGGGTCTTTTCCGGAATCTCCACCTGCTGTTTGCACTCCGAACAGACCTTCCGGGCAAGACGCTGGGCCATGATCAGGATCACCGAAGAGGCGACCAGAAATGGCTCGATCCCCATGTTCAGCAGTCGGTTGATGGTGCTCGGCGCATCATTGGTATGGAGGGTGCTCAGCACCAGGTGACCGGTCAGGGCCGCCTTGACCCCGATCTCGGCGGTTTCGTAATCCCGGATCTCACCCACCATGATCACATCCGGGTCCTGACGCAGGAAGGATCGGAGAGAGGCCGCGAAGTTCAACCCGATTTCTTCCTTCATCTGGACCTGATTGATTCCAAAAAGGTTGTATTCCACCGGGTCCTCTGCCGTCATGATGTTGATCTCCGGCTTGTTGATCTGTCCGAGGGCGGAATAAAGGGTTGTGGATTTACCGCTCCCGGTCGGCCCCGTGACCAGGACCATGCCGTAGGGGGCGAAGATGGCTTTCGTCAGTTTCTTCAGCTCTTCGGCCTCAAACCCCAGCTTGGTCATGTCGAGCATGAGGTTGCTCTTGTCCAGGATACGCATCACCACTTTTTCCCCAAAAAGGGTCGGCAGGGTGGAAACACGGAGGTCCACTTCCTTGCCTTTCATCTTCAACTTGATGCGGCCGTCCTGTGGGAGCCTCCTTTCGGCGATATCCAGCTCAGCCATGATCTTCAGGCGGGAGGTCAGGGCATCCTTGAGCCGTTTCGGGGGCGCCATCACCTCGTAGAGCACGCCGTCTATCCGGTAACGAACCCTGAAATCCTTTTCATAAGGTTCAATATGAATATCGCTCGCCCCCTTCTTGATGGCCTCAGCGAGGATCAGGTTGACCAGTTTGACGACCGGGGCTTCCTCGACCGCCTGCTTGATCTCCCCGATGTCGACATCCTCTATCGTATCTTCGATGATATCAATATTGATATCTTCCTGGATATCCTGCATCACGGTCTGAAGCATGTCGGATGAGTCATAATACTTGTTGATGGCTTCTTTAATCGCGGCCTCCGAAGAAACCACCGGTTCCACATTGTACCCGGTCATGAATTTGACATCGTCGATGGCAAAGACATTGGAGGGATCGACCATGGCGATGGTCAGGGTCGAACCGGTCCGGTTGAGCGGGATAATCATGTATTTCTGGGCGACTTCGGAGGGAATCAGTTTGATCACTTCACGGTCGATTTCAAACTTTGAAACATCAACGGACGGGATGCCGTACTGATGGCTTAAAAAGGCGATCAGGCTGTCTTCCTTGATATATCCCATGTGAACCAGGCTGCTTCCGAGTCTTCCGCCTTCTTTTTTTTGCTTGGCAAGGGCTTTCTGCAGTTGCTCTTCACTGATCAGATTCGCGTTAATCAAGAGGGCGCCTAATCTCCCTGCCATGAAACAACCTCCTCAGCCGACCGCATCCCGGACGCGTACGGCATCCTGGATCCATGAAGGAACAGTCACATTGCCTATATTAAAATTTTAGTTGATGGTGACCAAAATTGTCAAGGTCTATTCTGATCCAGGGGAAAGTATTTTTCTCTAATGAAATTAAGGAATTCTAACTTTTAAAAAAGGGCTCAAAAACCCCTCCGCGCTGCTTTCCACAAACCGGAGCCGCCAGCCTATCTGTTTTTCCACATCGCGTATGTTCATCCCGTCCAAAAAGGTCCTCTTCTTAAGCCTGAGCATACTGTTCGGGAGGATGATGGGGCCGCCGGTATGGGTATGCTTCAAGAAGGCATCCATCAGGTCACTTCCGGTGAGAAGGCCGGAAACCGTGACCGAATCCCCGAAGAACCGGTTCCTGATCCGGACCAGGTCCACTCTGCATCCGGTCTGATCCATAATCCGCTGAATCAGCCTGTGAAGGACGGGATAGGCCGATACCCCTGTCCCGATGACATACCTTCTCCCGGCCTGATCTTTGGGAAGACGATTCAGCGCCTTTTCCACCTGTTGAACAAACAACGGCGTCATGCCGACGCCGTTTTCGACCTGGGGGAGTTCCCCATAGCGCTTCACGGGAGGAAAAGAGCGGCCGGCGGTCAGGTAAAATTCATCGGAGGCAAAGATCCACGGCTCTGAAAACCGCCGGATACATATCTTCTGGAAGGCCTCGACTTGATTCAGGACCCACCCGGCATAATGCGGATCTATCCCCTGAAGGGGCTCCAAATTCTCTCGGTGCCGTGTCAACCCCACCGGGACCACGGCCGCGGAGGAAACGCCCGGCCAGAGATCCATCAGTTCGCCCGCCGTGTGATCCAGCACCGCCCCGTCATTAACGCCGGGGCACAAGACGATCTGCGTATGCAGACGGATCCCGCCGGATATGAGGCGCTTCATGGCCGGGAGAATAGAAGGGGCCTCCGGATTCCCCAGTATCCTTCGCCTGACCGCATCCTCTGTGGCATGAACTGAAACATAGAGCGGGGAGAGACGCTGCTGAAAAATCCGTTCAAAATCCGACTGGGTCAGGTTGGTCAGTGTGATATAGTTCCCATGCATGAAGGAGAGCCGGTAATCATCGTCCTTCACATACAGGGATCTCCGCAGACCCTTGGGCATCTGACGGACAAAGCAAAACATGCAGTGGTTCCGGCATGTCCTGTAACGCGGCTCTTTAAGTTCAAGCCCGAGGTCTTCATCCATTTCCTTGGTTAATGCCATGCGGTGATGGGCCGTCTCGCGTTCGATCTCAATAACGACATCTTCCTCGCTTTCAAAAAAACGGTAATCAATCGGATCTTCTATGAGACGGCCGTTGATCCTTAGCAGGAAATCTCCCTCCCTGATTCCGGACCTCTCGGCCTTGGACCCGGGGTGGACACGCATGATCTTGAGTCCGTCTGTTCTCTTGATGCTGTTCATGATCAATGCCCGGTCTTTTTAAACACTTTTCACCCCTCACCTTTCAGGGAAACCGCCCTGGATGTATTCAGACTGGGTCCAAGATAGAGATAGATGGATCAAAATCAGATGGATAACTCCTTGATCATCAACCATTTTAAACATATATCGCCTGTAGAGTCAATTGCAAATCCGGGCGGATGCCGCCTTCTTGTCCCATGGGGAGACGGATGCCATAACATCCTGCAGAAAAAAGGCCTTTTGAAGACCCTCGACAGCTTTTACAAACCCGCCGAGAGAAAAGCGTTTGACATGCTGAGCCGGTTCTGCTAATGTCTAATCTCCAGTAAACCCTGGGGGAGTTGTAACAACTGAGAGCCTGTAAAACACGGGCAACCCCTTGAACCTGATCTGGGTAATGCCAGCGTAGGGAAGCGGTTTGGATGATGGTTTGCACCGGCCGGGGATGCCTATCCTTCCAAATCACCGGATAATCCTTTCGTATCCGGATCTCCCAATCATTCAGTTTACAGCCCTCGGATTCTGGTTTAAAGAAAAATCAGATGAAGATCAAGGTTAACGAAAGCTATCATGACGTTTTGGAGTCGTGGACCCTATTTGACATTCACAAGGCATTCAAGCCGGATGCCGATCTGTTGATCGTCAACGGATTTCCGGTGCGGGAAAACTGTAGACTCAGCCCAGGAGACAGGATCGTCCTGATCCGGCGGGGGGAAACCCCTTCTGCAGAGGAGTTTCAAACCCTGGTCACGGCCCGTCATACCCCCGGGGTTCACGAAAAAGTAAAAAAGGGTGTGGTGGGTATCGCAGGACTCGGCGGGCTCGGCTCCACAGTGGCCGTGGCGCTGGCACGGCTTGGAATAGGAGAGTTGATTCTCACGGACTATGACGTGGTGGAGCCGTCCAATCTGAACCGGCAGCAGTATTTTACGGACCAGATCGGCATGAGCAAGGTGGAGGCGACGATCCGGAACCTGAAAAGAATCAACCCTTATATCCGTATCACAGGGTATGAGGTGCGCCTGAGCCCCGAGAACCTCCCCGGCATCATGAAGCGCGCCCGGGTGGTGGTGGAGGCCTTCGACACCCCGGAGGCCAAGGCCATGCTCTGTAACACGGTTCTTTCAAAACTTCCGGAGAGCTTCGTGGTGGGGGTATCGGGCCTGGCCGGCTACGGACCTTCTGAAGAGATTCGGATTACACGTTTTTCCGGCAGATGCTTCATGGTCGGCGACGGGGCAACGGCCGCCGGGCCTGGTGTGGGACTGATGTCCCCCCGGGTGGGCGTGGCCGCGCACCACCAGGCCAGCCTGGTCCTTCGTATTCTGCTGGGAGAGGAAGGTGAAAAATAAAGATGGCGGAGAGGGTTCATGACCTCGTAATCGATGACGAATACATCCACTCCCTGATGCAGACCGGTCCGGTGGAAGCCGATGGGATAAGGAACATCCTGGACCGGGCCGCAAGAGGGGAGGGCCTTGGACTGGATGAGGCTGCGGCCCTTCTGAATGTGAGCGGGGAACCATGCCTGGATATGATTTACAGCACGGCAAGAGAGATCAAGGAAAAGGCCTTCGGAAAACGGATCGGCCTCTTTGCCCCCTTGTACGTCTCCAATCGGTGCATCAACAACTGTTTGTATTGCGGTTTCCGCCGGGACAATCAACAGGCGGACCGCAGGACCCTCTCCATCCCGGAGATCGCGCAGCAGGCCGCTTTCCTCTACGGCAAGGGGCACCGCCGTCTCCTGCTGGTGGCAGGCGAGGACCCATCCGCTTCATCCGTGGAATACCTGACTGCGGCCGTGGAAGCCGTCTACAGGGAGACCGGCATCCGCATCGTTCACGTCAATGCCGCGCCCATGACCGTAGAGGATTTTTCAAGGCTCAAGGCCTCGGGCGCCGGGGTCTATCAGTGCTTCCAGGAGACCTATCACCGAAAGACCTATGAGAGGATGCACCCTTCCGGTTTAAAACATGACTATCATAAAAGACTCTCGGCCATGGACCGGGCCATGGAAGGGGGATTTGAGGATGTAGGCATGGGCGCCCTTCTCGGCTTGTACGATTACCGGTTTGAGGTCCTCTCCCTGATCGCTCACGCCCGGTATCTGGAAGAGCATTACGGCGCAGGCCCGCACACCATTGCGGTTCCCCGGCTGATGCCCGCAGAAGGAGCGGCCCTTATCCAAGCGCCCTTCCCGGTTTCGGACCGGGACTTCAGGAAGATCGTGGCCGTCTATCGTATCGCGGTCCCCTATGCCGGAGTGGTGGTCTCCACGCGAGAGAGCGCGGACCTTCGAGATCAGGTCATCCATCTGGGCGCATCGCAGATCAGCGCCGGCTCCCGCACCGACATCGGAGGGTATACCCACCCGGACCAGGGCGGGGGCACATCCCAATTCTCTTTGAACGACACAAGATCCCTGGAAGAGGTAGTCCGTTCGGTCCTCGGGGCCGGCCTGCTCCCCAGTCTCTGCACCGCCTGTTACCGGGCCGGCCGGACCGGAGAGCGGTTTCGTACCAAGGCGGGAAAAGGGGAGATCAGGGATTTCTGCCTCACCCATGCACTTTCGTCTCTCACGGAATATCTGAGAGAACATGCCGGCAGCGCCACGCAGAAACAATTTGAAATTTCAAATTTGAAATTTGAAATAAAACAGAAAGGTGGAGATGAAAATTCTTGTCAATGGTGAAGAAAAAGACGTTGCCGATGGGATCTTACTCTCTGTATTGATCGAAGAGATCGGGATCTCCTGCGCCCGTGCGGCCGTGGAGAGAAACCGTGAGATCGTTCCGCCCGAGGCCTATGATAAGACGCCCCTCCATGAAGGGGACCGGATTGAGATTGTAAGCTTTGTGGGGGGAGGATAGGAGCGGCGGGCGGAAGGACAGAGGACGGACGACAGCAAGAACGGAAGACAGCAAAAGTAGAGAGGATCAGTGATCAAAGAAGGGAGAAATCATGGAAGACAAGTTGGTTATTGAGGGGATCGAATTCAAATCCAGGCTCTGGATCGGGACCGGCAAATACAAGGACTTTGAAGAGACCCGGCTCGCCGTGGAGGCCTCGGGCGCGGACGTGGTTACGGTCGCGGTCCGGCGGGTCAACATCACGGATCCGTCCAAGGAGAACCTGTTCGAATACATTGATCCGAAAAAATACAAGATCCTTCCGAATACGGCCGGGTGCTTCACGGCCGATGAAGCCGTACGCACGGCCCGTCTGGCCCGTGCCGCGGGGATCTCGGACATGGTCAAGCTGGAAGTGATCGGAGATCCCAAGACCCTGTTCCCGGACAATGAGGCCCTGCTCGAGGCGACCCGCGTGCTCGTCAAAGAGGGATTCATCGTGCTTCCGTACACCAATGACGATCCCATCATGGCCAAGAAACTTGAGGAGGCGGGGGCCGCGGCGGTCATGCCCCTGGGCGCGCCCATCGGATCGGGCCTCGGGATCTGCAATCCTTACAACATCCGGATTATCATAGAAACGGTCTCTTTGCCGGTGGTGGTGGATGCAGGTGTGGGAACCGCATCCGATGCCGCGATCGCCATGGAACTGGGCGCCGACGCCGTGCTCATGAACACGGGGATTGCCGGGGCCAAAGATCCGGTGATGATGGCCCGCGCCATGAACCACGCCGTTCAGGCCGGGCGGCTGGCCTTTAAGGCCGGCCGAATCCCCAAGAAACTCTACGCCTCGGCGAGCAGCCCGGTGGAAGGGCTGATTCAATCATGAAACCAATAGATTTTGAGCTCTGCCTGATCACGGACCGGCGCCAGGTCAAGGATGAGGCCCTGCTTCCCGAGCTTCGGGAGGCGCTTGAGGGGGGGGTGCAGGCCATACAGCTCAGGGAGAAGGATTGGAGCGACCGCAGGATCTTTGAGACAGGACTGGAATTGCGCAAGCTCACACGGGAGTTCGGGGCGAGGCTCTTCATCAACGACCGCGCCGATCTGGCCGCGGCCGTGGAGGCGGACGGCGTTCATCTCACGCAGAGCGGTTATTCAGCGGCCGAGGCCCGAAAGATCATAGGCGATTCCAAATACATCGGGGTATCCACGCATTCTCTGGAGGAGGCGGCACGAGCCCAGGAAGACGGGGCCGACTTCATCACATTCGGACCCGTGTTCGAAACCCCGTCCAAGAGGGCGTACGGCCCGCCGGTGGGCCTCGACCGCCTCTCCGAGGTGACTCGAAAGATCCGTATCCCGGTCTTCGCCGTCGGAGGGATCAACAAGGAAAATACGCACGCGGTTCTCGATGCCGGAGCCCACGGGATCGCCCTGATCTCCGGCATCCTAACCGCAACGGATGTAAGGAAGGCGGCCAGGGAGTTTATCTCTCTCATCAATGAAAGGACATGACATGAACCAGATCAGCGCCTCACGCAGGGGAGAGATCACACCTGAGGTAAACCAGGTGGCCGAGAACGAGGGGATCGCCTCCGAACAGATCGCCCAAGCCGTGTCGGACGGAAGGATCGTGATCGTGAAGAGCCGGGCACGGAAGAACGGCGTGCCCATCGGGATCGGGCAAGGGCTTCGCACCAAGATCAACGCCAACATCGGGACTTCAAAAGACCACGCGCAGGCGGACGAAGAGATGGCAAAGGCGCGCACGGCCGTGGAGGCCGGGGCCGACACCCTCATGGACCTGAGCACAGGCGGCGACCTTCCGGCCATCCGCGGCCGGATCCTTTCGGAGTTTCCTGTTCCGGTCGGGACCGTACCGATCTATGAAGCCGCCCTTCTGGCCGCGGAGCAGAAGAAGGGGATCGTGCAGATGAACGCCGACGATCTCTTTAACGTGATCGAGCGGCAGGCCTCCGAAGGCGTGGACTTCGTCACCGTCCACTGCGGAGTCACCCTTTCCGCGCTGGAAGCCCTGAAGCATCAGGGCCGCCTTCTCAATGTGGTGAGCCGAGGGGGTTCCTTTCTTGTGGAGTGGATGATTCATCATGAGAGGGAGAACCCGCTGTACGAGGACTTCGACCGCCTGCTCGATCTTGCCCGGCGCTATGACCTCTGTCTCAGTCTCGGAGACGGCATGCGGCCCGGCTGCCTGGCCGATGCCACGGACCGAGCTCAGATCCAGGAGCTGATCACCCTGGGCGAGCTGACCCGCCGGGCCCGGGAGGCCGAAGTCCAGGTTATGATCGAAGGGCCGGGGCATGTGCCCATCCATCAGATCAAGGCCAACGTGGAGATGCAGAAATCCCTGTGTCACGGCGCGCCGTTTTACGTGCTCGGGCCCCTGGTCACGGATATCGCGCCGGGCTATGACCACATCACCTCGGCCATCGGAGGGGCATTGGCCGCAGCCGCAGGCGCAGACTTCCTCTGCTATGTGACCCCGTCCGAGCACCTGAGGCTCCCGACGGTCGAGGACGTGAGACAGGGTGTCATCGCGTCGAAAATCGCGGCCCATGCCGCGGACATTGCCAAAGGGATCCCGGGCGCCATGGACCGGGACGTGAGCATGGCCAAGGCCAGGCGGGCGCTCAACTGGGAGGAACAGATCCGGCTCTCTTTGGACCCGGAGTGGGCACGGTCCCTTCGGCAGTCGTCGCCTCCGCAAGACCAGGAGGTCTGCTCCATGTGCGGGGAATTCTGCGCCATCAAAGGGATGAATGAATACCTCGGGCGTCCCCGCACCCCCTGAGTCGAGTTGTTCTCACTATATTCTGAATGGGTTTTTCTCTTCCATGATGCGCAGACGATCTTTCTTCTGAATCGCCTCTATTTCTTTGAGTAGCAGAGCTCTATGGATCTGGGAATCGAGGTATATGGTTGCTCTCTTGGTAATTGTTTTCATGTTTTCAAGTGTAGCGTCATAACGTCAAGTAGTTGTGTAGCGGATCCTTTCAAGTCACCTTTTCAAGACGCTCTGCGACCCAGAGCTTGATAATGGATTGCCGAGGCACACCCAAACGTTTTGCTTCTCTGTCCAACAACTGGATCATCCACAAAGGGAAATCAACATTCACCCGTTTCTGCTCGTGCTCAGGCCTTCTTGCCTTTGACACATCCAGATGTTTCGAAATATCCTCGCCTTTATCAAATTTTTCATCAAACTCTTTTGCTTTCATAGATATCAACCTCCTCTTTCCTCGAACGTCGTACCGAAATAATCCTTGTCCTATTGCCCCGATAGGTAATAACCCCTGACCAATGCTTCCCCCCAATCTTTCCGATTACAAGTAATCTTGGTTCATCACTGGTTCTTACGGGGATCTCAATCAAATCCGGGTCATCCCACAGAACCTGGGCTTCGTAGAAGTCAATCCCATGTTTTATCTTGTTGGCCTCGCCTTTCCTGGCGTCGAATTCAAACTCCATATATAATAATTATACCTAAACTATACCTATTGTCAATCAAATGCCTCTTGGTTCGATGCTTCTCAATCCAGTTCACGGTCGGTCTATCCATGCATAGTGTACTTCTTTATCATCCCCTTTCCGGTTATAATTATTCTTGACAGGCGTAATTCCCTGAAGATATACTGCCAAATCATTAAAACCAGGGTGCAAACCATGCCTAAACTTAATTGCCTGCCGAGCTCTTGCCCCATAACCTTTAAAGTTGATACCATGCGGCCTCCACAACCCCAAAAGTCCAGGCTCCTCGACCAGATGCGCGAGGCCCTGCGTTCGCGCCATTACAGCCGCCGGACCGAACAGACCTACTGCCTGTGGGTCAGGCGGTTCATTTACTTTCACAACAAACGCCATCCATCCGAGATGGCCGAACCCGAGATCAACGCCTTCCTGACCCATCTTGCCGTCAAGGAAAAAGTCAGCGCATCCACGCAGAATCAGGCACTCAGTGCCCTGTTGTTTCTTTACCGGCACGTCCTGAACAAAGAAGTCGGCGATCTGGGAGCGGTCATCCGGGCGCGTCGGCCTCACCGTGTACCCGTGGTCATGACACGCGATGAAGTGAAGGCCGTCCTCACCCACCTGACAGGTGACAAGTGGCTCATGGCCTCGTTGATGTACGGCGCGGGGCTGCGGCTCATGGAATGCCTGCGGCTGCGGGTTCAGGATATCGATTTCGCCCGGAACGAGATCACAGTTCGTGACGGAAAGGGCGCGAAAGACAGGGTTACCATGCTCCCTGCATCAACGAAACAACCCCTTCAGGATCGCCTGGAGAAAAACAAGACCATCCATGAAAAGGACCTCTCTGAAGGGTGGGGCCGCGTCCAAATGCCTTATGCCCTCGATCGGAAATATCCGAATGCCGCTGCAGAGTGGCGCTGGCAGTGGGTATTCCCGCAGGAGAAGCGGTGGTTGAATCCCCGGACCGGCCAGCAGGGACGACATCACGTCCACGAGTCCCTTGTTCAGAAGGCGGTGGCCGAGGCTGTCCGTGAGGCCGGTCTCATCAGGCGTGCGAGCTGCCACACATTCCGGCATTCGTTTGCCACGCATTTGCTGTCCGATGGCTATGATATCCGTACCGTACAGGAACTTCTGGGTCATAAGGACGTGAAGACAACAATGATCTACACCCACGTTCTAAACCGGGGCGGCAAGGGAGTCCGCAGTCCGGCTGACTCATTGTAGCCCGGAAGCTGCGGGGTGTTATATAGAAACCATATATCACCCCGCAAATTTGGAGGAAAGGATTCAAGTCGTTGAAAGACATGAGCTTATGGGAAAGAGTACGAAGGTGTGTTATATAGCATTCGAGCAGTCCATAGGTTTTATCAAGAAACTATATATACAATAGTTATGTGTATTAAAAAATTCGCCCGTCTTGGATGCGCACCGTCCACAGGGCTTGCAAAAAAAGGAAAAAAAATGAGTGAAAAAGAAATGTTTGAAAACCAATTAAAAGAATTTGTAAAAACATTTCAATCCCACATAAGTTCAAAAGATGGACAATGGACTGTTAAGGGATTTATCGACATATTTAAAAACATCTATACAATTTCTGCTGACACAAAAATTGTGTCTAAAATCCTTGAAATTCACCTTTTTCCCAAAATTATGGAATTTGCGTCTAAATATGGTTACAAAATTGTATTAGCTGAACATCAAAATTATTATCCAGACATTTCATTTGTAAAGACCTCGAATGAAAAAATAAAATTTGCAGTTGATTTCAAAACCACATATAAGAACCCTGCAAAATCCCACTTGTGTAATGGATTTACGCTGGGTTCGCATGGCGAATATTTTCAAAATCGTAAAAGCACCAAGAACATTCAGTTTCCGTATAGCGACTATTCTGGTCATTTCTGTTTGGGTATCATATATAGCAGGGCTGACGGTGTTACGATTGATGAAACGAAATCTTATGATATTTCAAAACTCAAATCAATATCTTCTGTCGTTAAAGATTTCAATTTTTTTGTTGTTGAGAAATGGAAAATTGCAAGTGATAAGGGGGGGAGCGGTAATACAGCTAATATTGGTAGCATTACACATATTGAGGATATTATAAATGGTCGTGGTATGTTCTCAAAACTTGGAGAAAAATGGTTTGATGAATATTGGATAAACTATAAGAAAATAAAAACGACAAATGAAAACAATGAAGCAGTGACAGTTTCAAATCTAAAAGAGTTTGTTGAATATAAAAAAGGCGATACAAAACTAATTGTCCCTAAACGTACAGGGGAATGAAGGACTCTTAATGAACAAAAAAATATATGTTCCTCCGATAAAATCACAGGGTATAAAAACAAAATTAGTACCTTGGATAAACAGTATTATTCCTGAACCCTTTACTGGTACTTGGATAGAGCCATTCATGGGCACTGGTGTTGTAGCATTTAATGTATGTCCGAAAAAAGCTATAATGGCTGACTCCAATCCACATTTAATCAATTTTTATACTGCTATACAAAAAAAGGACATAACACCAGAAAAGGCAAAAGAATACCTCCAAAGAGAAGGAGCAATTCTATTGGAGAAGGGCGAAGACCATTATTACAAAATTCGAGATAGATTTAATAATGAACATAATCCATTAGATTTTATTTTCCTTAATCGGTCATGTTTTAACGGGATGATAAGATTTAATCGCAAAGGGGGGTTTAATGTTCCGTTTTGCCGTAAACCAGAGCGTTTCGCACAAGCGTATGTCACAAAAATAGTGAATCAGATTGAATATGTTTACTATTTGCTTCAGTTTAATGATTTTAAATTCTTATGCCAGGATTTTAAAAAGACAATTGCAATGGCTAATTCAAATGACATGATTTATTGTGATCCACCATACATTGATAGACATACAGATTATTTCAATGGGTGGGAAGAAGAAAAAGAAAAGGAGCTTTTCAGTTCTCTGCAAAAGGCTAACTCGTCATTCATTCTGTCTACATGGCATCATAACGATTATAGAAAGAATGACTATATAGATTCGCTCTGGAATTCTTACGACATACTAACTCGTGAACATTTTTATCATGTGGGTGGAAAAGAAACTAATCGCAACCCTATGGTTGAAGCCCTTATTACGAATTTTAAAGCAATTCCAATCGAGTATAAAACCGAAAGAATTGAACAACTTACTCTATTTGAACAAATAGCGGAATATAAGGCGGTTGTTGAATAATGAAGAGAATCAGCTTCCGCCATCCTTGTTTTAGTTGAGAAAGACGGGCAAGATTATAAATGAAAGAAAAAATACACATAACAAGCGCATCAAGCGGACGGCAAAAAGCGCCGCCGCTTATGCTTGTCGTTAGGCCACTTGCCGGGAGTTCAATATTACCCGGGACGAATAAATAGGGACAGCGCCCATTTTTGGACGAATAAATAACGAATAAATAGGGACAGCGCCCATTTTT
>MNYV01000019.1 GCA_001873285.1 Nitrospirae bacterium CG2_30_53_67 | reverse complement strand
GGCATAGACCGGCCTGCCGTCCTGCCCGAAAACGTCTGTGAGAACGTTGCCGTAGAATATTTGAGAATTGCTTGAATGGCAGTCAACGCATCCGCCATAACCAAGCGCTTGCGTTACCGGAGCGACGTTATGACTGATGCTGTATGACTGAGATGCGCCGACCCAGGTTTCATCCTTTTGAGAGATCAGGTTCCGGTTCTCGTCCAGATAATGAACTCTCCAACCCTTATGATAAAACGGCTTAACCTGTTTAAAACGCTTGTCTCCCTTCAGCGTCTCTGACAGGGATAAAAGCATCAGCTTCATATCTTTCTCAGAATAGATCTCTATAATCTTTGACTTCTCGTTTACTTTCAGTTCGTGCCTGATGCTGTCGAGGGCCTTTGTGACCTCGGAAATGAAAAGCGGATAGTGTATGCCATCGGCGTCCAGATTGGTATAATAAGTGGGTATGGCCCGATTGACAGGATAGATCTTGCCTCTGTCCTTCTCCCTGGTTCGATGCTCAAGGCGCTCATAGGCCGGCTTGGCGTCAACCCTCGCCCCGATCTCGGCAGCAAGAGTCTCGGTAAATTTGATTGCCGGGCCGGATACCACGACCATACTCTCGATCCTGGCGCGGTGCAGATTCGGGATATGGCACGTCTGACAGGCAATCCATTCAAGATGGTCCGTCCGGATCGTCAGATGTTTCATCACCGTTGCCCCCATGTAACCTTGGGTGTGGCAGTCCTCGCAGGTTCTCATGGTGTTGTCCAGATCGTCTCGGACATGGTTGGCATTTTCGTCTCCCTTTGCGATCTGATGGTCCAGACCGCCGGGATGACAATTGATACAGGTCAGCCCGGCAAGATGATGCACATCCGGATTTTCAGGGTCGGCCCAGGTCGTTCCGCGTTTTGCAGTGTCTATGGAACGATGGCAGAGCATGCAGTTTTCGTAACTCGGTTTTCGGGGCATCGGCAGAGAGACCCGGCCGTCTTCATTAAAAAACCGTTTGTTGTACTCCACCCTCGGTACTACACCATCTTTGACAAACCCCATAACCTGCCCGATACCGGATCCCGCAACCGTTGCCCATTTGAAATTCAGGAACTTGAGCTGTTTGACACGATTCTTGTAGTCGTAGCCGGGAAGATGACAGATGAAACAATCTACCTCAACCACCCCTGTTTTGTCCCATTTGCTTTTGTAATAGTCCCCATCCAAAGACTCCGCCAAGGCAGGGGACTTTATCAGTCGCTTGTCGTAACGCAGTCCATCCCGGTCCAGCTCCATCATTCCACCCCCGGGATGACAGCCGCCACAGCCCGGTTTGCCAAGGTTCTCAGAATCCTTTGGACCCTCTGCCGCAAACGTGAAGGGAGTAAATTCCACCTCATCAGGTTGTGAAAAATTCTTTTTCGCCAACTGGCGATAAGAAGCCATTCAGAAGCCGCCGGTCATGCCGAGAGTTAAAAACCAAGGTTTGTCTTTTATAAAATTGTCCCTGGCATCCTTCCACCCCATATCGAAATGATAACCTTCTCTGATCTTTTCGTAAGGATGGCATGAGCCGCAGGTCTGACGTGTGGAGTATGGCTGATCGGCGTTATCGCCGCTCATGGGATTAATGATTTTGCCGTCATCCGTCTTCAGGTAGAACGGAGGGCACGGGCCTGCCGCCGCAACGGAAGTAAAACAGAGAAGAAAAAACGCAGCTACCCACAACCATCCTATTCCATAGCGCCGAAAGATTTCAACAGAACTCTTAAGTTTCTGCATGGCATCTTTCCTTGAATGTAGGGTTAACCGCATCCCATCCCCTTTTATCCCTTGCATTTGTCACTGAGAAAATTGATATTTGGAGATGTGATCCTCGGACCCTCTCTCCCGGACCCTCGAAAAGTCCCCTTATCTGCCGTTGCGGGTAATTCTTTTTAAATGGTCGCTGTGGGGCTCTTGAAAAAGTCTCTTATGGTAAATAAGTTTGTCATGCCCGATAAACTTGTCCCCGCATGCATTCAGCGGGGAGCGGGCATCCAGTAATACTATGAAAGACCTGGATTCCCGCCTACGCGGGAATGACGGCATGAGATCAGAAAATCACTTTTTCAACAACCCCGCTGTCCCTAATTCCCCTGAAGCTCTGTGGAATTCTCTCCCTTGGTCATTTCGACCGAAGGGAGAAATCTTTAGAAAACCGCCCTCAGGGGTCTACATGGAAGACTCTTAGCCCTTCTTTTGTTCCTTCTTGGCTCTCTTTGCTGCTTTTTTTTCTTTCTTGGTTTTGGCTGGTTTCTTCTTGGTTGTCTTCTTGCTGTCCTGGCCTTTGCTCATGGTTTTTCCTCCTTATGATTGAGATTTAAATAGAATTAAGTATTGTGTCCCCGGAATTCCGGACGCACGGCGCGCCGATCAGCGCCGTACAGATCAGGCGTTCGAGGCAGCGTTCGCTGGTGTCACTCTTCATCGAGACCTCCTCCCTGCAGCGCCCTCCCTTACCGTCATCAAGCAACCATCAATCAACGCAGGAAGCCACAAGACCAGTCTTTTCAATAAGTTGCACATAGCGCAGTACCGGGAAAGGGCCAACAGAAGTCGAACCATCAAGCAATCCCCTCCCTGGCTGTGGCTGGTGCGGCCCAGAACGGCAGATATGTCCGATTCCGCGTCCCCGCATCGGGATCCCGCACCAGAATCATCCCTGCCTCCACAGCCTCATTGAGCAGGCGGGAAGCCACCGCGGCGTTCTTCTCGGTGATCCCGAACCGCTCTCGAACCGACGTGTTGGTCATGGGCTTGCGAGTCACGTAGCACAGGCATGCGTGCAGATAGCAGGCCCGCACACGATCCGCCTTGTCCATTGCAGACAATGGCTTGTGGGCGAACAGAACCACCCTCGTGAATCCGTCCGGTTTCTCGAAAAGTGGCGCCGGTAGCTGGAACAGCTCCACCTGGAAAATGACTTTGTCGATCCCGCTGCCGCGCTCCTCGCAAATACGGAACCGCCTCATCATCGAAGCCAGCGCCTCGTTTCGAGATTTCGGCGGCGTGTCCACGAAACGTTGGGTGTCCACCAGCGGTTCGCCTGGATTCGTGATCTCCAAGCGGTCCTCGAAAATCTCCACCATCGGCCCGGCGCCGGTGACGAAGAAGTCCTGGTGGATTAAGGCGTTCGCCTCCAACTCGCGCACCGCCAACTCGGGGAACATCGGTACCGTCTTGCGCAGGGCCTGCTCAATCACCTCATTAGATGGCAGCAAATTGTTGATGTAGCCGATCAATCCAGCGAAGCCGCTGGCGTAGCCTTTGCTGTCTTCCTGTTCCTTCAACGTCTCGGTGCGACCCCTGCCGCGATACTGTATGACCCGCATGGCTTTGCGTTTGAGCTGCGGGAAGTCGCCAAGCTTCCTGGCGAACAGGATGGCGCCCAGGTTGGTGATGTTGAAGCCGCCGACCTCGCAGGCGCGGATCAGGTGGTCGTTGCTCAGGGCTTCAAGTATCCCATCTCGATTGGCAGGCAGCGACTGTTCCAGCAAATCGAAGTAGGCCGGATAGTCCAGCAGTCGCAACACCTCATCGGCTGTGACATGTTCGACAGCGAGTAAGTCCTCGAACGGCGTCCGGTCGAGGATACGCCACAAATCCCGCTCGCGGTCGGGTGCGTCTTTGAGCGGCTTTTTCACCGGGCCGACGCGAATGAAGGCTTTACTCTGGAAGCGCACCGGATGTCGGAAGGCGCGACCAATCTCCAGAAGAACGACCGGTCGGCCTTCCAGGTTCAACTCGAAGAAGCGAAAGTGAATCTTCGGCGTGAGCAGTCGGAGCAGCCAGGTCTCCAGCGGCTCATTGCCTTTTTTCGCCTTGGAGAGCGAGAAACTCGTACCGACGATGGCGTGCGTCCCGTCCTCGACACCCCAGACCAAGTAGGCAAAGGCCTTGCCGTTCAGAGCGGCGGAATTGGCCAAGGCCGACAGGTACTCACCAATCTCTTGCGGTTCCGCCTTGCTCACTTTGAACTCAACCCACTCGGTTTCGCGCGGCAGCTTGCACAGCTCGTGCACAAGACCGGCAAGGTAGTCATTGTCGCGAACACTCGTCACGCCTCGGCCTCCTCGAGAGTGGCGTTGAGGTCCACGCCTTCGGCGTCCTCACCACCCTCCACTTACCGCTCACCCCGTTAGGGTCCGTCCCTAAATTCCCCTTAACATATTCAGTCGCCCGTTGGAGAAATCCTGAAATTGTTCCTGATAAATTGTTACAAGCATCAGGAGACTCGAAGCCATACACACAAGAGTGTGGGTGCGGAAACCGGCAGGGCGCCCTTGGTAGCTCCGTTCCAGTCCCACCAGTCCCCCTGCAAGGACCGCTACCCCCACACGCATTAAGATATCATTAATTTCGCCGGCCATCTCGATCCCTCCTGCCATCATAAGTAAGCGCAACAACCACAATGACTTGATCTGGGTACCC
>MNYV01000018.1 GCA_001873285.1 Nitrospirae bacterium CG2_30_53_67 | reverse complement strand
GTGACGTGGTCTCCGATCTTCAGATGGCCGGCTACCCCGACCTGCCCGGCCATGGTGACATGATCCCCAATGACCGTGCTCCCGGCAAACCCGACCTGCGCCGCAAGGATACAATTCTCCCCGATCACCACGTTGTGCGCAATGTGGACCAGGTTGTCGATCTTGGTCCCTTTCCCGATCACCGTATCCCCCAGGGCCCCTCGGTCAATGGTGGTATTGGCCCCGATTTCGACATCGTCTTCGATCCTGACCCCGCCCAGTTGGGGGATCTTGAAATAGCGCTCCCCGTCCGGTGCGAAACCGAAGCCGTCGCTCCCGATCACGGCCCCGCAATGGATGATGACCCTTTTCCCGATACGGACGCCCTCCCGGACCTGAACCGAGGAATAGAGCAAGGCATCCTCCTCAACCACGGAATGATCTCCGATCACCACGCCGGGATAGAGCGTCACCCGGTCCCCGATCCGGACGTCTCTCCCCAAGACGACCTTGGGGTGGATGGAAAGGTCCCGCCCGAGCCGGCATCCCTCGTCCTGGACCAGGTCAGGGCTCACGCCCAGAGATTTATAGGGGATTTTTCCCACCAGGGTGGCGACCTTGGCAAAGGCCAGATAAGGATTCCTGGAGCGGATGGCCGGAATCTTCACGGGGATGCCCGGAGAGAGGATCACGGCCGAGGCCCGTGTCTTCTTCAGGGAAGACTGGTATTTTGGATTGGCCAGAAAGGTGATCTCCCCCTCGGCGGCCTCCTGAAGGGAGGCCACTCCGGAAACCCGGACGGCGCCGTCCCCTTCCAGTTCCCCCTGAACCTCGGCAGCCAGTTCCGAAAGTGTCCAGAACTTTTTTTTCTCCTGCTCAGACATATCTACTTATTGCCCCTCTTGTCATACTCCTTCACGACCTCGTCCGTGATGTCGATGGATTTGGAGAAGAAGACCACGCCCCCCTCGGATCGTTCCACAATGGTCGTGTATCCATTCTTCTCCCCGATCTCCTGGACGATCTTGGTGAGTTCCTGCATCACACTCTGCATGAGTTCGGATCCCTTGCGCTGAAACTCATCCTGCTTGTCGGTGGCATAGCGCTGAAGATCCTTGAGGTCCTGCCTGATCTGACCCTCCCTCTCGGCGCGTTTCTCCTGGCTGAGGATGGACTGCTGTTTATCCAGGTCCTCTTTCTGCTTCTGCAGGGTCTCCCGCTTCTTGGTGATGAGATCCTCCTCGGCCTTGACCTTCTGCTCCAGCTCGCCGTTAAGTTTCCGGATCACGGCCGACTGGTCGAAGACCTTTTGAAAATCCACTACCCCGATCTTGAGTTCATTGGCCGAGGCGGCCTGCGCCCCGAAGAGAAAAAGTGCAATGATCAGGGAACTCGTCAGACTCTTTTTCGATTTCATCGGTACACTCCTATAGAAAATGATCATAAAGATCCATCCCCATACGGGCTAAAAACTGGTCCCCAAACTGAACTGGATCGTCTCCACCGAGTCGAAGGGTTCCGGATTGATGGCATTGGCCCAGACAATCTTGATCGGCCCGGCGGGTGACAGCCAGTAGAAACCGATGCCCCAGCTCTTTTTCAAGACCTCTCCGTCGGTCAGATTCGGCCTCCGGACGGCCTTCACGGCATCGGCGAATCCATCCCCATCGGTATCGGCCTCGATATAAGAGGTAATGGTGGTCTCGCTCACCGGATCAAAGGTCTTCCCTGCATCAAAAAACAGGAATCCTTTGAACCCGGCGGACTGGATGATCGGGAAATTATATTCCACATTGGCCAGCGCCAGCTTGCGGCCGCCGATCAGACTTCCGTAAAAGTTCCTCGGCCCAAGGCTCCGGTACTGGTAGCCCCTCAAGGACTCAATCCCGCCCAGGAAGAACATCTCGGACACCGGGATATCCTGCGGGGAGTTCACGTCCACAAACCCGGCCTCGGCGCCCACGGAGAACGTGGTCTTCCAGGGCCCCTGATAGAAGAGGCGGTCCGAGACATAGTACTTGTTGAAATTCGCATCCCCCAGGAGCCCGGCGAATTTGGCCGAGGCGCGGGCCAGGTAACCCCGGGAGGGATCGAGGATATTGTCCACGGTGTTGCGCCGCCAGCCCAAGGTGACCCCGAAGACGGACTGCGTCTGTGTGAGATTCGTATCGTAATTTGAGGCCACATTGGTAAATTTGATATCTTCATAGTCGAAACCGATGGACCCGCTGCTGTATTCATCCAGGGCTCTCCCGAAGGTCACGCTTCCGCCGGCGCTTTCCTCTCTGAAGGAATCATAATCGCTGATGGTCTTGAAGAGATTGAACCCCAGGCTGACCTCTCTGTCGAAGAGCCATGGCTCGACGAAACGGAGATTGAAATTGCTGTCCTCACCGCCCACCACAGCCGAAAGGTCGACTTCTCTCCCGGTTCCGAAGATGTTTTTCTGACGGATATCAAAAGACCCGATCAACCCCTGCGTGGAACTGGCGCCGATGCCGAAACTCAATGAGCCCGTCTGCTGCTCCTTGACTTTCAGATCCAGGTCCACCACCTGCTCCCCGGCCCTCCGGTTGGTGGAGACATCCACATTCTCGAAGTACCCTGTATTCTTGATCCTGACCTTGCTGCGGTCGATCTTGGCAATATCGTACTGGTCCCCCTCCCGGAACCTGAGTTCCCGCCGGATGACGTTGTCCCGTGTCCGGACGTTCCCGATGACATTCACTTCACCGATAAAAACGCGGTTTCCTTCTTCAACATCCCAGGTCAGATCCACGGTCCTGGCCTCGTGATTCAGATCGGTCAAAGGGGAAACACTGGTAAAGGCATATCCCTTTTCACCAAAGAGGTGGGCGATGGCCTTGATGTCGGACCGGATCGTCTCGCTGCTGAAAACCTCACCCTCCTTGGAGGAGAGGCCCGCTCGCAGGGCCTCATCGGGAACGGCGGTCGCGCCTCGAAAATTCATTTTCCCGATCCGGTACTGTTCCCCTTCGAAGATCGGAATGGTGACCGCAATTTCGTTCTCAGCCCATCCCCATCCTTTGAAGGCCTCATAAAAACGGTCCCAGGTCCGTCTCTTAGGCTTTGCGAAGAGAATCTCGGGTTCTCCGAGCTTGACCTCGAGATAGCCGTGGCTGTAATAATAATCTTTGATCCGCTCAAGATCAATGTCCAGGATCTCCCGTTTAAAGACCCCGGCGGATGTGAGGAAGGAGAGCATCCAGTGCTCTTTGGTTTCCATGGCGCGTTTCTTGATCTCACCGGCCTTGATATGCTCATTCCCCCGAAGAAAAATCTCGCCGATGATCACCTTCTTCCCCTCATCGATCTTGTAGGTCAGTTGTTTGTTCTGATTCTTGTCCTCTTCCTCCCGGCTCTGGATCTGGGCGAAATAAAATCCCTCGTTCTGGTACAGCTTCAAGACGGCCTCCTTGTCCCTCTTGATCCGCTTGAGGTCGTAAGGGGAACCGATCCTGGAGAGAAGCGCATCCCGGATCTTGCCCTCTTCCAGCTCCTTGTTCCCTTCAATCGTGATCGAAGAGATAATCGGCTTTTCCTCGATCCGGTAGATCAGCCGGACGCCCCCATCCACAGGCTCGCTCTCCACCTGCACATTCTCGAAATACCCTCCGGTATCATAGATCGCCCGGATGTCCTGTTGCAGGGTTGCCATGGACAGGGGCTCTCCGACTTTGGATGCGATCTTGTTCAGGATGGTCCCGCTGTCGATCCGCCGGTTTCCCACGATCTCGATCTTCCGGATGATGGGAGAGACCCCTTGCTCAGCCCATGCGTGCGGGATATAGGAGCAGAACCATGCCGCGGCCATCCACAGCCAGAAGGCCCATAGCCTCCCTGATTTTTCACCCGATCCCGGTCTTTTCTTCGCGGATATCAACGCTTCACCTCGGATTATCTATACACAGCGACAGAAGTCGTAATCAGTTTGTCATTGTCCGGCCTGCCCTCGGTTTACCGGGGCTTGACCGGACAATCCACCCTTCGACAGGCTCAGGGTGACAATTGTCATGGTGAGCTTGTCGAACCATGGATTCCCCGAT
>MNYV01000017.1 GCA_001873285.1 Nitrospirae bacterium CG2_30_53_67 | reverse complement strand
TACAGTGTACCAGAGGGGTACGCCTCAGTCGCGCGCCTTGATGAGACCACCCTACGACCCTCTCGGTACGTCACCATATTTACGAACAGGACCACTAAGCGAGTCATGAATAAATTTTCTCACCGTCTCATGGAAGGACTCCTTCACCCAGACCAGGATATCGTTGTGTCCGGCATCCCGGACCGTGAAAAAGGTCTTGGGTTCATTGGCTGCATCAAAAAGCCTCTTTCCCAGTTTATAGGGAACGATGTCATCCCGGTCCCCGTGGAGAATCAACAGGGGAACATGAACCTTGCCGATCTTTCCGATGGAATCGTAGCGGATGCGGAAGGGGATAAGACGGCCCAGAACGGGATAGTGGACCTCCGCCATGTCGCGGACCGAGGTAAAGGGCGATTCCAGAATCAGGCCTGCGCAGGGAGACTCCATGGCCATCTGAACGGCCACGGCTGACCCGAGGGATTCCCCGAAGAGGATCAACGCCATAGGCGAGACCCCCTTGTCCGAGGCAAGATAGCGGAGGGCTGAACGGGCATCTTCATAGGTCCCCTGTTCAGAGACCTTCCCGCCACTCTTCCCATACCCCCGGTAGTCCACGATCATCTGATTGACCCGCCACGCATCATGGTAAATTTTGAGCAGTTCCACACGGTCCCCGATGTTCCCGGCATTTCCGTGAAACCAGAGCAGGGTCGCTTCCGCCCCTTCACAGGGAACATACCAGGCGCAAATCCTGACCCCGTCTCCGGTCCGGATAAAGACCTCCTCATAGGCAAGCCCCACATCCGAGGGCGTGCCGGCCACATGAGCATCCGGGAAGTAGATGAATCCGCTCTCAATCGGCACGCTGCATCCCATGACAACCAGTAATATCCAGTTGAAAAATAAGAATTTTCTCATCTGCGGGGAGTATACCCCATGTCATCCTTCCCGCCAAGCCATTCCTGTAAGAATCCAGGTAAAAATCCGGGGCCAGGGCGGCTGACCTGATTTTTCCAGACCTGCTCAAGTTCTGGCCCATTTTATCCGATAGATAAAATAAATAAAGATACTAAAAGACTAAATGGATAGCAAATCATCGTGGAATGCATCCGGAAACATCCTGCTATCGGCGTGACCATGCTTCAGCACGTCAGCTTCCTCGACCGGGAGCGGCTGATCATCCTGCACCACCACGAGTGGTTTAACGGTTCGGGATATCCCTCCAGGATCCGCGGGGAGAGGATCCCCATCGGAGCCCGGATCATCGCCGTTGCCGATGCCTATGTGGCCATGTGCCATGACAGGTCGCACCGCAAAGGCAGAGGAGACAAGGAAGCCGTTGAAGAACTTATCCGGAACAAGGGGAGACAGTTCGATCCATCGGTCGTGGACGCCTTCATCCGGGCCTTGGCCGGGGCGGGCCAGCCCAGGTAATATCCCTTTAATTCAAGGTCTTTCTCAGTCCCTGAACCACCCTGCCTGTTCCTTCAACTCCCTGTCCATAAATGTCTCCGCCTCACGTTGATTTTTTCCTTTGAAACGGCGATGAATTATGCTATTGTGCATTTCCGAATTAAAAATCATCTCCAAAAGAACGGGTGAAAACATCAGGGGTCAAGGGGTCAAGGATTCCAGGGGTCAAGTGAAGCGATCAAATACTACAGGGTAGTTAACGGTTTGGCAGAAGTCTTATCAATTATGCTTGGAGATTTACAAAATAGCAAAAAAATTTCCTGAAAAAGATAGTGATATCGAGGAGGTTGAGCGAATGCTCAAGGCTCTGATCAAATCACTGAAAAACAAACACTTGACCCCTTGACCCCAAGATACCTCAGTGTAGTAGCCGTCGCAGACGGCAAGGATAGAGAAAAGCGGTGCACGCGAAGCGTAACCCTGGAATCCTCGAACCCTTCTTACCCTCTATATGGGAGAAGAACTTAAATTAAAAGAAGGCGCATTTGTATCCAATCATCCCCACCTGCAGGATCAATGTTTTAAAGCAGGAGCATTATTGAAGCTTCCATCGTTGAAAATCAAAAATATCCATGTGCCCCGTCCGATTATCCAGGGAGGGATGGGGGTCGGCATATCCTGGGATAACCTCGCTGGAAACGTGGCTAAAAACGGGTGCATCGGGATCGTCTCAGGGGTCTGCACCGGTTATCGGTATCCCGACTTTGTGAAGACTTTCCAGGGGCGGCCGTTGAGCCCGGCCAATCTGCACCATCGCGAATCCCTGATCCGGATTGTCAAACGAGCCAAGGAGATCGCCGAGGGGAACGGAGCGGTCGGGGTGAATATCCTGTACTGCATCACGGATTACGGAAGGGTGGTCAGGGATGCGATAGATGCGGGGGCCGATCTGATCATCTCCGGCGCAGGAATCCCGTTGCGTCTTCCCGAATATGCGGGCGATGCGGATATCGCCCTCATTCCCATTGTCTCATCGGCACGGGTTCTCGGCATCATCTGCAAAAGCTGGCTCCGCCGCTACAACCGCCTTCCCGATGCGGTGGTCATGGAAGGACCCAAGTCCGGCGGACACCAGGGATATACGTTTGAGCAGTGTGAAGATCCTGAATACGCTTTAGAAAATATCTTTCCCAAGGTCCTGGACGAGGCCAGGAAATGGGGCGACTTCCCGGTCATCCCTGCGGGCGGGATCTGGGATAGGGCGGATATCGAAAAGTTCATCTCGAAGGGGGCCGCCGGTGTTCAGATGGCCACCCGGTTCATCGGAACCTACGAGTGCGACGCGCCGGATGAATTCAAACAGGTCATCGTAAATTCAAGGAAGCAGGATATTTTCCTGATGAAATCCCCGGTAGGGTATCCTGCAAGAGGCATCCTCACCCCTCTCCACCATGCCATCAAGCAAGGCTCCTCTCCAAAAATCCAGTGCATCTCCAACTGCATCTCGGTCTGCAACCACGGGGAAAAGTCCAAACAGGTGGGCTTTTGCATTGCCGATAGATTAGGCGATGCCGTATGGGGGAAGGTGGATACCGGGCTGTTCTTCTCCGGGAGTAACGGGTGGCGTATTAAAAAACTGGTCCATGTCAAGGATCTCATTGAGGATCTGACCCGGGAAGTCACGATCCCCCTGGAAGCGGCATCCTGTTAGCGCTGCATCCCCGAAGACCTTTTCTCTTCCAGTCCGAGTTTTTTGATCTTCCGGTGAAGATTGCTTCTCTCGATCTCCAGGACCTTCGCGGTCTGGGAGATATTCCAGTCATTCTCCTGAAGCTTCTGGAGGATATAGTCCAGCTCAAATTCCTGCCTGGCCTCTCTCAGGGTCCCGGAATAATGCATGACCTTGGCCCTGCCGGCCGCACCGCGGATCCCCACGGGAATATTCTCCGGTCCGATCGTATCTTGCTGCACCATGATCATGATCCGTTCCACGATGTTCTTAAGCTCCCGCACGTTTCCCGGCCAGTCGTACTGCATCAGGAGGTTCATCCCTTCCTTGAGAATCTCTTTGGGCCTGACCCCGTTCTTCTGCGCATACTCATGGATAAAATACTGAACCAGAAGAGGGATGTCCCCGGGCCTTTCCCGGAGCGGAGGCATATACATGGGGATGACATTCAGCCGGTAGAAAAGATCATCCCGGAAACGCCCTTCTTTGATCTCCTTTTCAAGGTCCTTGTTTGAGGCGGCAATTACGCGCACATCCACTTCGATGGTCTTGGTCCCCCCCACCCGCTGGACGGTCTGCTCCTGCAGGACGCGGAGGACCTTGGCCTGTGTGGCCAGAGTCATATCGCCGATCTCGTCCAGAAAGAGCGTCCCCTGGTCCGCCAGTTCGAACTTCCCCTTCCGCATGCTGGTCGCCCCGGTGAAAGATCCTTTCTCGTGGCCGAAGAGTTCCGATTCGATCAGCTCCTGCGGGATGGCCGCGCAGTTGACCTCCACAAAGGGATTATCCCTCCGATCGCTTTGGAAATGGATCTGGCGGGCGATCAGTTCCTTGCCGGTCCCGTTCTCTCCGTAGATCAGGACCCTGCCGTTACTGGGCCCGGCGATCTTGATCTGCTCTTTTAATTCGAGTATGACCGGCGTCTCCCCAACAATCTCATACCCCTGGATCAGACGCCCTCGGAGGGCGCGGTTCTCATCTTCGAGCCTCTTCTTTTCCAGGGCGTTCTGGATCACGATATCCAGCTTGTCCACGGATAGGGGTTTTTCGATGAAGTCGTAGGCGCCGAACTTGGTGGACCGGACGGCCGTATCGATGGTGCCATGACCGGACATCATGATGATGACGGCATCCGGGTCGTTTTCCTTAATCTTTCTTAAGACCTCGATCCCGTCCATACTCGGGAGCCAGACATCCAGAAGGGTGACATCGGGCGACACATCCCCGAAAATCTTCAGCGCTTCTTCCCCGGACCCGGCAGAGACCACCTCATACCCCTCGTCCTCGAGCACATGGGTCAGAGATTTCAAGATGCTGACTTCGTCATCCACTAAAAGAATCCGCGCCTTGGCCATAGACATTCCTTCATTGAGGTTCTTTTCCCATTGAAAATGCAAAGCGGATGCTTTGCATTTTCAAGCCGCGACCGGCAGCTCTATCACAAACATGGTCCCCTTGGGTTTATTGTCCTTCACCCGGATATACCCTCCATGATCCTTGACAATACGGTCCACGATGGAGAGCCCCAGGCCGGTGCCGGATTTTTTTCTCGAGAAGTAAGGCAAAAAGAGTTTCTCCTTGTCTTCCGGACGGATCCCGGTCCCCTCGTCCCGCACCTCCAGGGTAGCCATTTTAAGGCCGGGATTGAAGCAGGTTCTGATCCAGATCCTTCCATGATCGCTCATGGCTTCCACCGCATTCTCCAGCAGATTGATCAAGGCCCTTCGGATCTGTTCTTTGTCTATATTCAGGATGGGGAGTTTTTCGTCCAGCTCCTTGATGATTTCGATCCCTTTGTGCCCTTCATAGAGGGTGGCAGCCTCCTCGACGATGACGTGGAGATCATTGGGCGAGGGCTGCGCATCCGGCATCTTGGCGAACTCGGAGAATTCGTTCACCAGCTTTTTCATTCCTTCCACTTCGCTGATAATCGTTGAAGTACAATCCCGGATCACCTCATCCAGGTCCTCGGATTTCTTTTCGTGCTTGCGCAGCAGCCGCTGGGCCGAAAGCTGGATCGGAGTCAGCGGGTTTTTGATCTCATGGGCGATCCGGCGGGCTACCTCGCGCCATGCCGCCGCTTTCTGGGCCTTGGCCAGCTCGGTGAAATCATCCAGGACCACGACCGCGCCCAGATAGTTTCCCCGGTCGTCTTCCAGCGATGTGACATGGCCCTTGACATGCAGGGTCTTTTGTTCGGTCGAAATCTTAAGATCCCTGCCAAAGCTCTTTTGATGTCCGGTCGTCACCATCTGGATGCTCTCCAGGAGTTTGGGAAACTTGAAGATGTCCCGGTAATCTTTTCCTCTGGCGTCCACCATCCGAATCCCCAGCATCTGTTCCACTGCCCGGTTGATGGTGGTGATGCGCCCCTGCCAGTCCATGGAGATGACTCCGGTATCGATATTCTGCAGGATGGTCTCGATGTAACTCCTCCTTCTGTCCAGCTCTTCGTTCGAAACCTTGAGTTCGATGTTCGTCCGCTCGAGATTTTCCTTGCTTCCCTTGAGATCGCTCATCATCCGGTTGAAGGAGTCCATCAAAACACCCAGTTCATCCTTGGCGTCCACATCAATCACAAAGTCCAGATCCCCCTCCGCAATCCGGTGCGTGGCCCCCGTCAGCTCCTGGATGGGGATCGTAATCTTGCGGGCCAGATAAAGCCCCACCCAGATGGCCGAGAAGGCGATCACCAGGGTGCCCAGGAAAAGAACCATGATGTAGAGGGCCTTTTTGGGATTTTTTAAACTTGCCTGCCTGCGATATTCATCAAAGGCGCTGATGATGTTCATCATTTTGTTGGCCAGGCTCTTCTGGACATAGTAGTTGACCACGATCACCCCGACCACATCCGTGCGGTTAAAGGAGGAAACCACCGGCACCACGCCCCGGATGATATCCCCCTCTCCCATGGGTTCGCTTTCCGTGTGTTCCTTGCCCTTGAATCCGATCTCGATGATCTCAGAGCGCGGCCCCACAAAGGTCTTTGAAGGGACCTCCGGGTTCATGGCCTTGACCAACTCTTCGTGCGTGGCCGAAAAGACCTCCACCACACCGAGGTTGTACTCTTTCTGCTTCTGGTTGATGAGTTCCCGAAGCCGCTTCAGATTCACCTCGTTGAGCAGCTTGTTTTCCGTGATCTGTTCGCTGATCTGCCGTCCGTAATAGAGGGCGTTCAGCTCGGAATTCTTATAGTAGACCTTGGCCACGTCCATGGACTCCTCCAGGGAATCCTCCACGCGTTTATTGAACCAGTTGTCTATGCTCGTGGTGATCAGGAAACTGGCGATGGTGAACAGAAGCACGGAAGGAATCACGGAGAAACCGATAAAGGCGATGATGAGCTTAGTCTTGATTCTGGCCCTCGGCAGAACCTTTCTCCCCTCGAAGTAATACTTGATCAGGTTTCGAAAAACCATAAGGATGAGCACAAGGGAGAGGATGGTGATGATCACGGCCAGAGCAAGAAGGATGCTGTAATCGGAGACCGGGATCCGGATCTTCTCCGAGTTCTCAAGCTTCGATCTGAACCTGAAAAAGAACCCGATCAAGGCCAGGATGCCGAGGATGACAAACAGTTTCGGACGGAAGCGATGGGAGGAATGGGATCTCTCGGATCCGGATTGCCGATCCGCCATGCTTTTCCTCCTTTGAAATGCGGTTATCCTTTCATGTTCCTGTAAAATTTCAAAAAATTATAACCCAGCGGGGGGGAAATGTCCATATGTAAAACACCCCCATACTTTGCTCTTAAGCAGGGTTGACGATGATCTCCAAGGGCCGGATCGGATCTCGTCGGCTATGGAACCGAGGGGAGAGATAAAAAAAGGAGCCGGCCTCTGACGGCCGGCTCCTGATACTTTTTGGTGGAGCTGATCGGGATCGAACCGACGACCTCTTGAATGCCATTCAAGCGCTCTCCCAACTGAGCTACAGCCCCGAATTAAATATAAAATCAATATAGCATTGAGAAAATTCCCTTGTCAAGGCTAAATCCTATTGACTTTTTTGAAGATTATTGTAAACTGAAAAAAATTTCAGAGTGATCATTTCTTAAGCATGATATCCTAAGAATCAAGAATAAGGAGGTCTCATTATGGCTGTCCGTGTGGCAATTAATGGGTTCGGGAGAATCGGGAGGAATATTTTAAGAGCGTCTCTCGACAACAATAAACTGGATTTTGCAGCGATTAATGACCTGACCACGCCGGAGACTCTGGCCCATCTGCTGAAATATGATTCAATCCACGGCACATTGGAGACGAAGGTCAAGGCCAAGAAGAACGCCATCTCGGTCGGGGAGCGGGAGATCAGGATTCTTTCGCTCAGGGATCCGGCGGCTCTTCCCTGGAAGGAATTGAAAATCGATGTGGTCGTGGAGTCCACGGGACTTTTTTTGGACCGCGCCAATGCATCCAAACATCTTGCAGCCGGAGCCAAGAAGGTGATTATCACCGCTCCGGCCAAAGAGCCTGATGTGACCATGGTCCTTGGGGTGAACAACGGGATGTACAATCCCAAGGAACACCATATTATTTCCAATGCCTCCTGCACCACCAACTGTCTTGCCCCCGTGGCCAAGGTCCTCCTGGAGAATTTCGGCATTGTCAAGGGGCTCATGACCACGGTCCATGCCTATACCAACGATCAGAGGATCCTCGATTTCCCGCACAAGGATTTACGCCGCGCCCGGGCCGCATCGGTATCCATTATCCCGACGACAACGGGCGCCGCCCGGGCCGTTTCCCTGGTTCTTCCCCAATTGAAAGGAAAACTGGACGGGATGGCCATGCGGGTTCCCACGCCCAATGTTTCAGTGGTTGATCTGGTGGCATTGACCGAAAAAGAGACCACCAAAGAGGAGGTCAATGAAGCCATGAAAGCCGCATCCAAAGGGGCGCTCAAAGGGATCCTGCAATACATCGATGAGCCGCTGGTTTCCAAGGATTTCAATGGGAGTTCTTTTTCATCCTCTTTTGACGCAGCCCTGACTTCGGTGATCGGAGGGAATCTGGTCAAGGTGATTGCATGGTATGACAATGAGTGGGGGTACTCCTGCAGGGTGAGGGATCTGATCCTTTTTATCTCCAAAAAGAAATAACTTCAGAAAAGAAGGATTTGTGATTTATTTCCATGCCGGCCGAAGGCTCGCTTAGAGCGGATCCCTTGTTCTGCCGGCATATTTTTAGGCGCAAAAACCATGTATGCTGTGATCCTGGCCGGGGGAAGCGGCACCCGGTTCTGGCCCAAAAGTCGGCGGAGAAGACCCAAACAGCTCCTGAACATTGTCGGTCTCACATCCATGCTCCGGCAGACCGTGGAGCGGGTCCTCACGCTCATTCCTTACGAACGGGTCCTCATCGTTTCCAGCTCTGAACTTGTGGAAATGGTGAAGCAGGAAATCCCTGAACTCCCCAGGGAGAATCTTCTCATCGAATCTGTAGGGCGAAATACCACCCCCGCCATCGGCCTTGCGGCTATGGTCCTGAAAAAAAGGGACCCTGACGCAGTGATGGTCATCCTGCCGGCGGATCATGTGATCCGTAAAAAAAGCCGCCTGCTGCAGGGCTTGAAGAAAGGGGATCGGATCGTGAGAAAACATCAGGTCTTGATTACCCTTGGGATCAGTCCCACTCGTCCGGAGACCGGATATGGATATATCGAACAAGGGAAGGAATTTGAAGACGGGGTCTTCCGGGTGCGGCGGTTCACCGAAAAACCGGTTCGTAGAACCGCCGAAAGGTTTCTGAAGACCGGGAGGTTTTCATGGAACAGTGGAATGTTCATCTGGAAGGCGGCGGATATCCTCTCTGCGATTCAACGCTTCTGCCCGGAACTCTACCCAGGGCTGATTAAGATCGAAAAAGCTCTGGGAACAGAGAAAGAGGCACAGACGATCAGCCGGGTTTATAAAAAGATCCGGGGAGATTCCATCGACTATGGGGTTTTGGAGAAGGCGGACAACATCCTGGTGATCCCTGTGGATCTTGGATGGAATGATGTGGGTTCGTGGAGCGCTTTGGATGAACTTTCAGGCAAGGATAAAAACGGGAACGTGGTCCATGGGGATTCTATCCTGTTGGATACCCGGAGAAGCATCTTCTATTCCGAAGGGAGGATGATTGCGGCTATCGGGGTGGAGGATCTGGTGGTGGTGGAGACCGGGGATGCGCTCCTGGTCTGCCGGAAGAATCGGTCCCAGGAAGTCAGAACGGTCGTGGATCTTCTGAAAAAGAAGGGGTTGGATCAGTATCTGTGAGCCGGATCATTGGCATCGGGATTGATATCATCGAAATTGCACGGATCGAGAAGGCCATGCAGAAGGGTTCCGACCGTTTCCGTCATCGGACCTTCACGGACCGTGAGGTGGAGTACTGCGAGAAGAAGAGGAAAAAATATCAGCACTATGCCGCACGTTTTGCCGCCAAGGAGTCGGCCATGAAGGCCCTGGGGACGGGGTGGCGCAAAGGGATCGGTTTTTCAGAGATTGAGCTGATCCATGGGTCCTCCGGAAAGCCGGAGTTGTTCTTTCATGGAAAGGCCGGGGAGATCTTAGACGCATCAGGAGGGAAGGAGGCGTTTGTTTCCGTTTCTCATTCTCATAATTATGCCGCAGCCATGGTCGTACTCACGGGGTAACCTGGTTCCTGATTTCTTTTCCCCGTTTTGATGATTTTTGCCGAGGCGCCGGATCCACAAAGGTGACGCTTTTTTCTTCCGACATCACCGCCAGAATTTTTGCAGGTAACGAAGCCGGTCCGCTCAGAATTCTTTCAGCCAGCGGTACTTCAATGAACTTTTTGACGGCGCGCTTCAAAGGTCTTGCTCCATAACGCGGATCGGCGCCTTCGCGGATCAGAAAATTGATGACATTCCTGCTGAACCGGAGATGGATCTTCATCCCGCTGAGTTTCCGCTGCAGGTGTTCAAGCTGCAGTTGGACAATCCTTCGTGTTTCCTTGTGTCCGAGCGGGTTGAAACAAATGATCTCGTCAATGCGGTTCAGGAATTCAGGGCGGAAGATCTTCTCAAGGGATTTCAGGGTCTCACGCCTGACCACGTTACGATTCAAGACGTCCTGTCTCGTGAATCCTACGGCGCTTTTCATCTCCTCAATTCCTTCAACGCCTGCGTTGCTCGTGAGGATGATCACGGCATCCTGGAAGGGGATTTTTCTCCCTTTATTGTCGGTGAGAATCCCCTCATCCATGATTTGAAGAAGCAGGTTGTGGATCATGGGGTTTGCCTTTTCGATCTCATCGAAGAGGACCACATTCACCGGCCGTTTCAGCATCTGTTCGCTAAGGCTCCCGCCGTCATCGTATCCTACATAACCCGGAGGGGCGCCGATCAGCTTGGCATATTCATGGGGCTGCGAGAACTCCGAGCAGTCCACCCGGACCATATTTTTCTCATCCCCGGTCAAGAACTCGGCCAGGGCCTTGGCCAGTTCGGTCTTGCCTACGCCGGTCTGCCCGATGAAAAGGAAACATCCCACCGGCCTGTTTGAATCCTTGATCCCGACCTTTGCGCTTTTGATAGACTGGGCGATCTTGTTAATGGCCTCATCCTGTCCTATGATCCTCTTTCTTAACGAGTCTTCGATTCCATGGATTTCCCGTATGCAGGTCCAGAGGTCTTTTCCCCCTGTAGAGAGGAGCAAAGAGGATCGCTCATTTTTTTCCTGCACGGGTATATTGACATTGTAGATATTCAAAGACGGGTTCACCTTGATACACATCCGGTAGAGTTCCTCGATGGCGCTTTCAATGTCGACCTCCCGGTCATATTCACGATGGATCAAGGATCGGACCTCTTCATCGTACTCAGGAATAGACGCCTTGATAACCAGCTCCTGGTATGAGCTTTTATCCCTCATGTCTGCGTTTTGAAAAAACAGGTCCATTTCTTCCTGGGTCAGCTCTTTGACCTTGATGAAGGAGTCGATCATCGGACAATATCTCATTTTGAGGCTTGATTTGAACTGCATGGATGGTTCCTCCCTATCCATATCTCAGGACGTCATTCTCATGCTTTTATGAATATTTTATCGGATCTCATGGCCCGGAACTTGAGAGGATTCTTGGATGATTCAAGAACCGAGCCGGTGTTTATTTATAATAAATAATCCTAAAGAGGGGTTGCAATTTTCATGCGGGGTGACTATATTTTCAACTCTATTAGCACTCCTCATTGCTGAGTGCTAACAATTCCACTAATCTTTTAAGCCGTTAAAATGGGAAAATGGTGATGTTTAATAGTAACTCATTGAAATGAAAGGAGAATCAATATGCTCAAACCATTGAAGGATCGGCTTTTGATCAGCTACCTGGAAAAGGAAGAGAAGACGGCTGGAGGGATTATTATTCCAGACACCGCCAAGGAACGCCCGCAGAAAGGGAAGGTGGAGGCCATCGGGAAAGAAGTGGAAGACATCAAGGTCGGGAATGTGATCATGTTCAAGACCTACTCTCCGGACAACATCAAGATGGACGGCAAGGAGTATGGGATTTTAAAAATGGAAGACGTCATGGGTATTATTGAATAACATCTCGAAAACCAAGGAGGAATAGAATTATGGCGAAGCTCATCAAGTATAGTGAGGAAGCAAGAACTGCAATTTTGTCCGGAGTCAATCAACTGGCTGACGTGGTCAAGGTTACCCTGGGGCCGCGGGGAAGAAATGTCGTCCTCGATAAAGGGTTCGGCGCGCCGATTTCGACCAAAGACGGCGTGAGCGTTGCCAAGGAAGTGGAGTTGGAAGATAAGTTCGAGAACATGGGGGCTCAGATTGTCAAGGAAGTTGCCAGCAAGACTTCGGATGTGGCCGGAGACGGAACGACGACAGCGACGGTTTTTGCCCAGGCCATTTTCCGGGAAGGGATCCGGAATGTGACGGCCGGCGCCAACCCTATGGAACTGAAACGCGGGATCGAAAAGGCTGTGGCCGTGGTGGTTGAGGAACTCAAAAAGCTCAGCAAACCCACACGGGACAAGAAAGAGATCGCCCAGGTAGGGACCATCTCCGCTAACAATGACACAACCATCGGAGAGATTATCGCCGAGGCCATGGAAAAGGTCGGCAAGGAAGGGGTCATCACGGTTGAAGAGGCCAAGGGGATGGAGACGACCCTGGAGGCCGTGGAAGGGATGCAGTTTGACCGCGGGTATCTCTCTCCTTATTTCGTGACCGACGCTGAGCGGATGGAGTGCGTTATCCATGATCCTGTCATCCTGATCCATGACAAGAAGATCAGCAACATGAAAGATATCCTCCCGCTTCTGGAAAAAATCGCCAAGATGGGCAAGCCGCTGCTGATCATCTCGGAAGATGTGGAAGGAGAGGCCTTGGCCACCCTGGTCGTTAACAAGCTGCGCGGAACGCTGAACGTGGCCGCTGTGAAGGCCCCCGGATTTGGCGATAGAAGAAAGGCCATGCTCGAAGATATTGCTGTGTTGACGGGCGGCAAAGTGCTTTCGGAAGAATTGGGAATCAGTCTGGATTCGGCCAAGGTCGAAGATCTGGGCAGCGCGAAGACCATCAAGATCGACAAGGACAATACCACCATTATCGATGGCGCAGGTAATCCCACGGCCATCAAGGACCGGGTGAAACAAATCCGTGTCCAGATTGAGCAGTCCACTTCGGATTACGACAAGGAAAAACTCCAGGAGCGCCTGGCCAAATTGGTCGGAGGGGTTGCCGTCATCAATGTGGGGGCTTCTACAGAGACCGAGATGAAGGAAAAGAAGGCCCGTGTCGAGGATGCCCTTCATGCAACCCGTGCGGCGGTTGAAGAGGGGATTGTCCCCGGCGGCGGTGTGGCATTTCTCCGGACCATTCCCATCCTTGAAAAACTGAAATTGGAGGGGGATATGCAGATCGGGGTCAGGATCGTGATGCGTGCGCTGGAAGAGCCGATCCGTCAGATTGCCAATAATGCCGGCAAGGAAGGCTCTGTCGTGGTGGAGCATGTGAAGAAGGAAAAAGGGAACATCGGGTATGATGCCAATACAGACCAGTATGTGGATATGATCGAGGCAGGGATCATCGATCCGACCAAGGTCTCCCGTACGGCGCTGCAGAATGCCTCAAGTATCGCTTCTCTTCTGATTACCACGGAGGCCATGATCACCGATAAGCCGGAAGAAAAGGGAAGCCCGGCCGGTATGGGCGGAGGCCATGGCATGGGCGGCATGGGCGGTATGGGCGGTATGATGTAAGCCGTACTTGCAGAAATCTTCAATTAAAAAAGACCCCCTGCTATGGAGGCGGGGGGTCTTTTTTTGTGGTTTCCCTGGATCAGGAGAGAAAAGCCTCTCTCTCCTCTGCCGTGATCTCCACCTCTTTTCCGGCAAGGCCTTTCCGGAAAGGGTGAAGACCTTCAATATACTCTCCGCTCGAGCCCTGTTTTTCAGGGTTCGTTTGAAACCGCTCCAGATAGAGAAACCTTTGATCAAGAACCTCAAAACAGCGATATTGATAAAACAGCGGGGATAGGAGAGGGGCTGCCCTGAGGGACCTTTTCATCAGCATAGGAAATTCCGGGTAGATCAGGGCAGCCCGGGGGGAAACCGTTTTGTTCAAGTCAAGGATCGGGAACAACTGCCTGAGCATGGAGAGGTTTTTTACAAACCAGTCCGATTGAGATTCCGCATTCAACAGGGCGTTTTCATCCGGTCCGACATCAGCAAGAATCAGCAGAGGCCTTCTATTTCTATCTTTCATTACCAGATCAATCAGGGGGAATTCCTCCGTTCCGATCGGGCCGCCGAGAATTTCAACCCCCTGTTCAATCAGGGTTGAGGTGTTCCTGATGAGCTGGATCAGGTCTTGTTTCTTGTTCAGATGGATTTGTTTAAATGGCATCCGTTTTGTTTTAATCCTTCCTATTCCATATTTCCATCGGAACTGCGCCTCCGGTCATCATCCTCAATGATCAATCTGCTGATATTATACATTTGTCTTCGTATCTCGGAACTCGGCCATTTCAATACCAATGGGACCCCTTGGGATATGGATTCGTCGATCTCCTCTCCTTTCTGTATAAAAGCATAGCTGACAAGATCTTTTTCCAAAAACCGTTTTGCATTCTTGGCCATTTTGAAAAAGGCGTCTTCCGCATCCTGCTCACCTTTTTCAGAATAAACAATCAGGCCGGTTTGAATCTCTCCAGACTTCTGATGGAGAGCCTTGATCACAGAGTAGGATTTGAGCATACCTGCCCGGTCGGAAGGCGAGATGACAATACAGAGGGAGATCTGTCTGAGCAGGGTCCCCAGTTCTTCCAACCGGGTGGATGGGATGTGAAAAATCATGAAATCATATTTTTGATATTCTTCAGGCCAGGGACAACGCCTCCCATCCCGGATGAGTTCCCTGTAAGACATGAGATGGCTGAGAAAAGGAGTGCGGTAGGCAATGCGGACACCCATGGGGGCATGGATCAAGATGGGTTCGGCGGCGTTCTCAATGTCGGTCACCCCCATGAGCCGGGTCACGTTCAAACTTCCGGGATCCTCGTCGATCACCAGCACCCGGTACCCCTGTCTGGCCAGCTCGATCCCGATGTTGCAGATGGCAAAGATGCCCATCCTCTCCATGGGGCCGCCCGTGATTCCGATCGTGTGAATTTCAGGCATCGCATCACATCTTAAATCAAACTCCTGCACGTTCCGACCGAGTGGGTTATCGGTTGATCTCGTTGAGGATTCAGTTGAGAGGAATACATGGGATATCTCCTCGAGCCCTCTTCCCAACCGCCGCCCTGACATGGTATCTCCTTTTTGACCTTAGTGGCCCTATTCGTAAATACGGTGGCATTCGAGTGCCGTAAGGCGGTCGGATCAAAGTTCCGCTCCTTACGGTGTACCAGAGGGGTACGCCTCAGTCGAGCGCGGAGATGAGACGCCCTACGGCCCTCTCGGTACGCCACCATATTTACGAACAGGACCACTTAGATAAATGGAAGATCCGGCCTGCTTCACTGAATGACCTTCAGGGTCATTGGAGCCGGCATGATGCGTTCATATCGGATGCGGGGTCACTCCCTTTTTGCTGATGGCGTTCCCAGTAAGGGACTTCCACAACCGAGTCAATCCCGCCGAACTCGTTGATGATGTATTTGGGATTATATTGGTCCTCCTTCCACTCTCCATCCGCGATGAACTTGTAATGGTAGGTTCCGGGCGGCAGGGAGACCAATTTTTTCCAGGTCCCATCCGGCTCTTTCTGAAGTTCGGAAGACGGATCCGGCGTCCAGTTGTTAAAGTCTCCCACCAGTTTCAGGGATTGTATATCGGCTCCCTTGTAGGAGAAAAGGACGCCGTTTTGCACCGGACGAGGGCCGAGGATCTTCGCGGTCTGTTCCTGCGCTTCCTTTTCGGGAATTTGAAGAACCTCTTGTGCAAGGGAAAGAAAATCTTTGTATCCGATGCAATGCTTGTCAAACTCGGTGATGGGAGAGCCGAAACTGGCTGCCTCTTTGAGGCGGATGTTAAAGTGAATGACCGTCTGGAACGTGTTTTCCATGAAATGTTTTTTGATCTCCTCAAAGATCTCGCTCGAAAGCCTTGTTCTTCTATCGAACATGGTGAGCAGAATATGAATATGAATGTTGTGACTTAATTTTTCAGCAAAGAGCTGGATGGTCTCCGTGAGTTTCCCAAGACCGTGGAGTGAGAAAAAACTCGGTTCAACGGGGATGATCGCATACTGGGATGCCATCAAGGCATTGAAGGACAAAAGTCCCACAGAAGGCGGACAGTCAATGAGAATATAATCATATTCTTTCTTCATTCTCTGGATGGCCTGCAGGAGCCGGGTTTCTCTCCCCGGAGCGTTGGCCATTTTTTGTTCAAAGACAGACAGGACTATATTGGAAGGGATCAGATCGAGATTTTCCCCTACATGGGAGATAATGTCTTCCAGTATAGGCCTATCCACCTCATCGATCGAGAGGAGGACATCATAAAGACAAATTTCGAGTTCTTTTGGACTGACATTGAGCCCTAATGATGCATGTGACTGTGGATCCATATCGATCAGCAAGACCCTTTTACCCAAAGAAGCAAGAGATGCTGAAAGATTGATGGCCGTTGTTGTCTTACCGCAGCCTCCTTTTTGGTTGACAATTGCTATTGTTTTCATAGCCTGCTCCTTTCAGGTTCGCTGACTCTCTGCTATAGACATACGATCTTCCCTTGGAAGTTCAAAAGCAGGTCAGAACCATTCATGGTGTCTTTTCTGCATCACCTCCTCGTTATGTTCATGCAGGACAGATTCCCTCCTCCGTCCTATTTTGTGTTTATTGATGAAAGATACACTATATATGGTGTAAAAGATAGACAAAATAAGCGTGGATGTCAAGAAAAATTATCAAATTATTGACAAAAAAATAGAGGGCTGCTCGTATGCTCAAAAAGAAATGGTTGAGTTAGAAGGGGGTAGTGCTTAAATTCCGTACTTTTCCATTTTATAGCGGAGGATCTTTCTGGTCGTATGGAGGAGTTCTGCGGCCCGGATCTGGACACCTTCGGCCTGGATCAACGCCTTTTTGATGTAAGATTTCTCCAACTCTTCCACCACATCGGATAGAGAAATCCCTTGTTCCGGGATGATGATCTCATTTAGGGATGCGGCGGTTTTTCTGGGACGGTCAGGGAATGTAAACGATTTCGGGGTTAAGGTATCGGAGCGGGTCAATACGACGGCCCGCTCGATCAAATTCTGAAGTTCTCGTACGTTTCCCGGCCAATCATAATGAATTAACAAATCCATGGCCTCAGGTAGTATGGTTTTTTTCGTCTGATGGGTCTCCTCCGAGTATTTATCAATGAAGTGATGGACCAGAAGGGGGATGTCCTCCCGGCGTTCCCGGAGAGGGGGAATTTCGATGGGAACCACATTAATCCGGTAATAGAGGTCCTCGCGGAAGCGGCCCTCCCGAACTCTCTGTTCCAGATCGGTGTTGGTCGCCGCGATCATCCTCACATCCACCCGGATCGTTTGTGTGCCGCCAAGACGTTCAAACTCCCCGTTCTGAAGGACCCTTAAGATTTTTACTTGAAGAAGCGTATCCATATCGCCGATCTCATCCAGAAAAAGGGTCCCGCCGTCTGCCAGCTCGAAACGCCCCGGTTTTTGCCGTTCCGCTCCGGTGAAGGCCCCTTTTTCATACCCGAAAAGTTCGGACTCCAGGAGGGTGCCGGGGATGGCGCCGCAGTTCAGTTTGATGAAAGGCATGGACGATCGGTTGCTGTGGTAATGAACGGCCCCGGCAACCAACTCCTTGCCGGTTCCGCTTCCTCCCCGGATCAGAATCGTGCTTTTGGTGGGGGCGATCTGATTAATCAGCTGGAAAATCCGCTGCATGGGATTACTCCTGCCGATGATGTTATCGAACCGGTATTTTGACTGAAGCTCGGATCTGAGCTGTTCGTTTTCTCTTGCAAGCCTTCGGTAACGGACGGCTTTCTCTACAATGATTTCCATCTCTGAAATGTCAAAGGGTTTCAGAATGTAATCAAAGGCCCCGGCTTTCATGGCTTCCACGGCGGTTTGCACCGTGCCGTAGGCCGTCATGATGATCACGGGAATTTCCTCGCCTATGTTTTTGATCTCATGAAGGACCTCCATTCCGGACATGCCCGGCATCTTCATGTCCGTGATCACCAATGAAGGGGTGAGTGTCTTGGCCCGTTCTATCCCTTCAAGTCCCGTGCTGGCAGGGATGACATGAAATCCCAGCCCTTCCAGGGAGATCTGGAGGATCCGATGCATCTTTTTTTCATCATCAATGACCAGGATCTCTTCCATGTGTGCACCTTTTTTTTAGTAGCCTGGATCGGTAGAAAGCATACAACTTTTTAAAATGAGGTTCTTCTCCCATTTAGTGGGTAAAAAGGGTTCGAGGGTTCCAGGGGTCAAGGGGTCAAGTGTTTGTTTTCCAGTGATTTGATCAGTTTGTTATTTTGTAAATCTCCAAGCATAATTGATAAGACTTCTGCCAAACCTTTAACTCCTTATCGTGTTTGAGCACTTCACTTGACCCCTGGAATCCTTGACCCCTTGAACCCTTATGTTTTCACCCACTCTTTTGGAGATGGTCTAAAAAAAATTATTTAGCGGAGCCGGTTCTCACGGCATCTTCCTGATCAGCGCTGTCAAACTTCTCTGCCACGGGCAGGTGGATGTTAAACCGCGTCCCCCTCCCGGCGTCACTGGCCAGGAAAATCTTGCCATGATGGTTTTCGATGATTTTGCTGACCACGGAGAGTCCAAGTCCGGTTCCCTGTTCTTTCGTGGTGAAGAATGGGTTGAACACCTTATTCAGGTTATCCTCAGGAATGCCGATTCCGGTGTCCGCAAAAATGATTTCGATCTGATTCAATTCTTTAAGATGGCGTGTGGTGATCTCCAGAGAATCCCCCTGGTCCGTGGCCTGCAGGGCGTTCAGAATCAGGTTTAAAAAGACCTGGTGGATCTGGTGTTCGTCCGCCATGATCAGGGGGAGGTCCGATTTAAGGTTTTCATGGATGCAGATTTTATTTTTTTCTATCTGCAGCGCGGTCATTTGAATGGTTCCGCGGATCAATTCATTGATGTTCTGCGGCTTGAACTGCGGTGGTCTCGGCCGGGCGAATTCCAGAAAATCGTTGATCACATCGTTCAAACGGTCGACCTCCTCCAGGATGACCGAACAGAGTTCGTCAAATCTCGGGGGTTGTGAGCTCGAGTCCTTCTTGAGGATGCCGGCAGCTCCCTTGATGATTCCGAGGGGGTTACGAATCTCATGGGCAATCCCTGCAGAAAGTTCCCCAAGCGCCGCAAGACGGTCTTGCCTGCGGATATGTTCCTTGAGCGCCTGAATCTCGGTGAGATCCCGGATCAGGACCACCAGTCCGGTTTTGGAGCCTGCGGGTCTGACCGGATCTTCCAACGGGGAGAGGGAGAGCTCGATCGGGATGATCGCCCCGTCTCTCCGGTGGAGGATGGTTTCCATGCCTTCCTTGACCTGGCGGCGTTCGAGACCCTCCTGAATCCATGCAAGGATCGATGGATCCTGATCAAAGACGGCGGAAATCTTTTTGCCTACCATCCTCTCCGCCGGCAAGTTCAGGATGTTTTCGGTCGATCGGTTTATTCTGATGATCATGGAATCCGGATCAATCGTCATCACTCCATTGAGGAGACTGCGAAGCATATTCTCGGTATAGTTCTGGTTTTCCACCAGTTTGGCGATGGTCGCCTTGAGACGATCCGTCATGAGGTTGAAGGATCCAGCCAGTTCTCCGATCTCGTCCCGGCTCCGGACTTGTATTTTCTGGTTGTAATCGCCCGCGCTGATGGCCTTCACCCCGCTGGACAACCGAAGGATAGGCCAGGAGATCCCCGTGCCCAAAGCCGATCCGGCGATGACGGAAAGGAGCACACCGATGAAAATCAGGATATAGTAGAAGCGGGTTGAGGCGAGCTTCCGGCTCAGGGTCTCGGAGGAGGATATGCCGTTGAATAATATATACGATACACGACCGTCGGCATCCGGCAAGGGGGTTAAAAGGGCGTGATACTCTTCCTCTTTCTCTTCAAGCCGGATCCTCGAAGACTTGGTGAATGCCTGGCGGCCATGGGTTGCCACACTTTTTAGGATTTCATCGGGGAGGTCCAGCCTCCCTTTTGTCTCTATGGAGAAGTACCCCCCGGACGGGTCCTGTTTGAAAAGCATGGACTCCACGCCGGTCACGCTCTTGAGGTCGTTGAGAAATTCATTGCCGAGCGGATAGCCGGTCATGATGGTCCCGATGGGACGTCCCTGGTCCGACACAGGCAGAAGAAAGACCAGGAGCGGCCACGGTTCGCTGCCGGATTGTGTCCGGAGCAAGGTCATCCCCTCCGCCGGATTTTTCGGACGGGTGAATTTCTCGCCCGTGCTGGTGAAGATCATATGGTTTTCATGATTGAAAAGGTAAACCTGGAGCGGCGTGTCAAACCAGAGGAATTTGATGTTCACTCCGCCCTGGATGACCTTTCTGAGTCTCGGATCCCCGGAAAAAGAACGGGCCACTCCCTCGAGTTCCGTCTTCTTCTTGGCAATCAGGTAAACGGCGGATTTTCCCGCGTAGTTGATGCGTTCCTCAATCCCCTTCTCCAGCCTTCCTGAAGCGATCTCGACTCCGATATACGTTGCGAGAAGCATGGGGAAGACGCCGATGATGATGAAGGCGGCGATTAATTTTATCCGGATGGAAAAACGCTTTATCATACGATCCGTCCGTCTCCATAACGGGCTATGAGATCAGCTGGTCAGCATGACTTCAAACTGCTCTTGATGGAAGTCGGGCTCTCCCTTAATGACGATTCTTTTCTTGAATTTGTTCTCCAGCTCTTCGACCTCTCTTCTCTGCTCATCGTAGAGCATATCTGCCACATCGATCTGGGCAACGACCAGAATTTTCTTTTCCTTAGTCAACGGGGCGATCCTGCTGATCTCCCTGAAGATATCATAGCTGACCGTGATCTTGGATTTGATGTATCCTTCCCCTTCGCAGTAACTGCATGGCTCCATGAGGACCCTTCCGAGATTTTCCCGGACCCGTTTGCGCGTCATCTGGATCAGGCCGAGTTCCGAGATCTCATAGATCGTGGTTCTGGCCTTGTCGTTCATGAGGGTTTTTTGCAGGGCATTGAAGACCATCATCCGGTTTTTCTTGTCTTCCATGTCGATGAAATCGATGATGATGATCCCTCCGATGTTCCGGAGCCTGAGCTGATAGGCGATTTCCCGGGCGGCCTCCATGTTGGTCTTGAAGATGGTCTCCTCCAGGTTTCGCTTGCCCACATAACGTCCGGTATTCACATCAATGGCCACCAGGGCCTCGGTCTGATCAATGACGATGTACCCTCCGGATTTCAGCCAGACGCGCCTTTTCAATGCGCGTGAAATTTCCACTTCCACGCCCTGGGCATCGAAGATCGGCTCGGCCCCGTCATACAGTTCGATTTTGCTCATCAGGTTGGGAAGAAACGTTCCCACGAACTCCTTGACCCGGTAGTACTCGGAAGGTGAATCAATGACCATCCGGTCCACTTCAGTTGTAAAGAGGTCTCGAATCACCCGGAATACCAGGTCCAGGTCGCTGTGGAGAAGACAAGGGGCCGAGGCTTTCTCGACTTTCTTCTGAACATCGCCCCATAGACGTTTTAAGAACTGCTTGTCCGCCAGGAATTCCTCGTCGTTTTTTCCTTCGCTGACCGTCCGCACGATGTACCCTTCTCCAGTGCCTTTCAGACCCTTGATGATTCCCCTCAGCCTATCACGCTCCTTCTCATCGCTGATCTTTCTTGAGATCCCCACGTGATCCACGGAAGGCATATAGACCAGATTACGGCCGGGCAGAGAGATGTAAGATGTGACGCGGGCCCCTTTGGTCCCGATCGGCTCCTTGGCGACCTGTACGATGATCTCCTGCCCTTCCTTGAGCAGATCCTCTATGGGCGTGGCGTAAGGGACCTTTGTATATTCCTCTTTGATCTCTTCACCGACCTCCTCGTCGATCTCCTCATCCTCAAATTCATTCCCCGGGATGGCCTGAGAATAATGTTCTATTTTGCTGTAGATGTCGGCGACATAAAGAAAAGCGGATTTTTCCAGGCCGATATCGACAAACGCCGCCTGCATGCCGGGAAGAACCTTGATGACGCGTCCCATGTAGATGTTTCCCACCACGCCGCGCCCCTTTTTGCGGTCGATGTAGATCTCAACCACATTGTTGTTCTCAAGCAGGGCAACCCGCGTCTCATAGGATGTGGAGTTAACAATCAGTTCTGTGGTCATGGCTGCACGCGTTCATCTTTAATGGGCCGTCTCAACCTTTGTTTCCTGAAATGGGATGGCGCGATATCGGTTTGTATAGAGACCCGTTCGAGTGATCCGGACGTCCTGAAGGTTTGATGCCGGCTGATTTAACAGCGTCTGCAGCACTTCATCAATACGGGCGCCCCCCTGGTCTCCGGTTTGAACGATGAGTCTTACGATCACTTGTTCTTCGTCCATGGAATGGATCTCCATTTCCTCGATCATCGGCCGGATATCCAGGGTTTTGATCCGGTCCTTCTGATCCCTGGTGATCAGGATCTCATGCCGGCCCATAAGCTCCTGCACTGCAAGAGACGGATCTTCCCGGAAGGCGGAGCGGGGAAGATCCAGGAGATACTCCCCGAAGCGGATCACCGAAGAGATGGCCGGGGCCTGTGCCGGAATCCAGTTGACTCCAGTGACCCGGATCCCATCGGGGAGGACCTGGTTTAATCCGGCCGCGAGGGTCTCCTCGAATACGGATCCGATCACGTTGACGTCCAGGTATTCGGCCATGGCCGATACCCCCACGGGGAGAGCCGGCCCCATGGCCATCTTCGGATGCGGGTGAAATCCATGGGAGTACTCCAGGGGGATTCCGGCGCGGGCGAATGACCGCACCATGGTGTTGATCAGTTCCAGGTGAGAGAGAAATTTAAGGCGCCCCCCCTTGGAGTATCGGATCCGGAACCGTTTCACGACCGGTAGGTTCGGCCGGGGAGAGCAAACCTTGATTCCGGTCTCTTCTCCGGAGCGGGCAAGCGCAAAACCCGGTTCCTGTCCGCAGGCGCCGCAGAGCGTGCAGGCCCCGTAACGGCAGTCGGGTGTGATCTCCCCTTTAAGGGATTGCCTATATTCCTCGGCCAGAAAGGTCTTGGTCACGCCGCTTTCAATATGATCCCATGGAAGGATCTCGGCCAGGTCCCTCTCCCTGTAGAGATAGAAGTCGGGGGTGATCCCTGTGTTCTGAAAAGAGAGGTCCCATTTTGCAAGGTCGCATTCATCGGTCCAGCCGTCGAAACGGCAGCCCAGCCGCCAGGCCTCGCAGAGAACAAGGCCGAGCCTGCGGTCTCCGCGTGAAAAGATCCCTTCAAGCCTGCTGATCCCCGGTTCATGCCATTTCAAAGAGAGCTTCTTGTGCTTGAAGCCCCTCTTTAGAAATTGGTATTTATCCGCGATCTCTTCCGGCCGGTTCTGCCGGGACCATTGGAAAGGGGTATGGGCCTTGGGGACGAAGGGAGAGACGCTGACATGGATCTGCTTGAACCTCGGATTGGCTTGCTTCGCAATCTTCAATGCCTTGAACGTGAGATCCGTGATTCCCTTGACGTCTTCCTCGGTTTCAGAGGGGAGCCCGATCATGAAGTAGAGCTTGAGGATCTCCCATCCGGCGGAAAACACCTTCTGCACCGTGGTGAGCAGGTCTTCCTCGGTCACCCCTTTGTTGATGACATCCCTGAGCCGCTGCGTTCCTGCTTCAGGCGCAATCGTGAATCCGGTCTTGCGGATCTTTTGAATTTCTGCGATGATCTCTGAAGAGAGGGTCCCCGGCCGCAGGGACGGAAGAGCGACGCTCACATGCCTCTTCTCGGAAAACCTAACCGCTTCCTTGACGAGTCTTGGCAGCTCGGTATAATCGCCGCTGGAGAGTGAGGTCAGGGATATTTCCTCGTATCCTGTGCTCAGAACGGAATCTTTCAGATAACCGATGATGGTCTTCACGTCTCTTTCCCGGACGGGCCTGTAAATCATGCCTGCCTGACAAAAACGGCACCCTCGTGTACAGCCCCGGGAAATCTCCAGGGCCACACGGTCATGGACGATCTTCATATAGGGAAGGAGAGGGGAGCGCGGGTAGGGCGCCCTGTTTAAGTCCTTGACCATCCGTTTTCGGATCCGCTCCGGCCCCGGCCGGGTCCTTCGGATTTCCCGGATTGGCCCGTCAGGGGCATACAGGATCTCAAAGTCGGAAGGGACGTAGACACCCTCCAGTTCGGCCAAATGACCGAGGAGGGTCTCGCGATTCAAGGACCGGTATTTTTTGAAAAGGTCCACGATCTCCCCGATCACCTCCTCGCCGTCCCCGATCACGAAGAGATCGAAGAAGCCGGCAAGAGGTTCTGGGTTGAAGGCGCAGGGTCCCCCGCCGATGATCAGGGGAAAGGATCCATCCCGCTCAGCCGAGAACAGAGGGATCCCCGCAAGATCGAGCATATTCAGGATGTTGGTATAGCTCATTTCGTACTGCAACGTGAATCCGAGGATATCAAAATCCCGGAGGGGAATACCGGACTCCAGAGAGCAGAGAGGCCTCTTTTCTGAACGCAGGAGTTGTTCCATGTCCTTCCATGGGGCAAAGACGCGTTCAGCCGCCGTATCTTTTCGGTTATTCAGGATTTCGTAGAGGATCTTGAGCCCGGTATGAGACATCCCGATCTCATAGGCGTCAGGAAAGGCCAAGACCACCTTGATATCCACTCGTTGGTGGTCCTTTTTAACGGCATTGATCTCCGAGCCGATATAACGGGACGGCCTGGACACACGGGCAAGGTCTTTTTCTGTCATATGGAATATCGCCTTATTCTTAAGGTTCTTCTCCCATTTAGTGGGTAAAAAGGGTTCGAGGATTCAAGAACCATAGGGTTATAGGAGTCAAGGGGCCAAGGGTTCAAGTGAACCCCGTTAGAGAGACGAGCTCTCTAACAGGGTGAAATACTTAAACGCAGGCAAAATCTCCAGAAAAAAACACTCTAACCCTTGACCCCAAGATACCTTGGTGTAATAGCCGTCGCAGACGGCAAAGATGATAGAGAAAAGCGGGGCACGCGAAGCGTAACCCTTGAACCCTCGGCCCCTTATGTTTTTAGCACTTCACTTGACCCCTGGAATCCTTGACCCCTTGGCCCCTTTTGTTTTCACTCACTCTTTTGGTGAAGACCCTTTCTTAAAAGATGAATAATAAAATTAACATTTTAATAAAAATTGTTCAATATGTTTTTCCGGGGCTGTTTTTCCGGGGCGGGTGTGCGACAAATTTATGGGCAAATATTTCTCTAAGAGCGTCATTCCCCGACTCGATCGGGGAATCCACCCTTCGACAGGCTCAGGGTGACAATTGTCATGGTGAGCTTGTCGAACCATGGATTGTCCGGTCGGAGGACAGGCATTTTTGTCGCAGACCCTTCCGGGGCTCCGGGGCGGATTTACTCGTAATTGCATTTAGGTAAACCCCCGACTCTGCCGGGGGACTCCCGGAGTTTGGCCATTCCGGGAGTATGCAGTTAACCGAAATGCTTTACCCCTCTCCCACAAGGGGCGAGGGAACTGCCATATGGTTTCCACTCCCTTGATGGGAGGGGATTAAGGGGAGGGTGTTCTTAACCGTTTGCGAATAAGCCCATTTGAGGGGCCGGCAAACGTCAAGCCTCCGAGGTCACTGACTTTTTTTGCCGGGTCCCGTGTCGGCATTGGAGGGGCCGTCCAGGGCGAACAAGAGGAGTCCGGTGAGAAGGTAAGCGGCGAAGAATTTGTAATGGGCCGTGGTCTGGATCTGCCAGGGGAGAAAGATCTCGCCGCTTGCAAAGGGGGAGTGGATGATTCCGAAAAGCGAGAAAACCCCAGCCGTCAAGAGAAATGCCGCGGCGATCTTGAGCTTTCTATCAATAATAAAGGCGGTGATGGAGCCCCAGAGGAGCGATGAGAGGATGAAACCGTTTCCCATCATCATGATGGTCTGAAACGTGACGGCCACCTCACCGGTCAGATCCGAGGCTTCCTTCCCGAGGTTGGTGATATGGCTTCCGATCTCGATAAAGAGAAGATTGGCGATCACCGGGATGAAGGCCATGGCCACGGCCTTGGCATGACGGGCCGGACTGGACTCAAAGGCCTGGGCCGTGATCTCGAGCCCGATAAAGACCAGGATCGGGGCCACGGCCGCTTCCGGGAGGAGATTAACGAAAAAGGAGAGGTATCCGAGGATACCGCCTAGGCCGATAAAGACCGCGGTCGCCAGGGTGTATGCGGACCTCCCTCCCATATCCTTGTAGGCCGGATGGCCGATATAGGGGGTGCTCTGAAGGATTCCGCCGCAGAGGCCCGCAAGGATGGTCCCGATCCCGTCGGTCAGGATGATCGTCCTGCTGTCGTACTCATCCCCGGCCGCGGCCGCGGATTCGGTGACATCAATCCCTCCCACCACAATCGCAAGCGCAAAAGGCGCGGCAATGGGGAGATATTTCAGGGCCTCAGTCATTCCTTCCATGAAGCCGAGTGTGGGCAGAGGAAACCCCACGCTTAGATGGAGTCTCGGCAGATGCTCTTCCGGAATCACCGAGATACCGGTCAGGTGAAGGAGATAATAGATCACCGTTCCGATCAGGACGGCGGCCAGGGCGCCCGGCATCCTGAAGGGGAACTTGATCTTTCCGATCAGGGTCATCAGGATGATCCCCAGAGAGACAAAACCGACAATAGGATTGGAAAAAATCTTGAGTGAAGGGAAGAAGGCGATCAGCATCATGGCCACGGCGGCAATGGAACCGAGGAGCCCGGCCCGCGGCACGAGCCTTCGTATCGCAGGACCGGTCCAGGCCCCGATGATCTTGATGATCCCCATGAGGATGATGACCGCCGTGGTGATGTGCCAGACCAGGATCGGGTCCTTGAACTTGAGGTAGGCCGGGCCGATGATGCCGAAGGCCAGCCCGAACGTGGAGGGCGTATCGAGTCCCAGCGGCATGGCCGTCACATCGTCTCGGCCCGTCTGTTGCGCCAGGCGAAAGGCAAGAAAGGTATAGATCAGGTCCCCGAACAGCACGCCGATCGCCGTGCCCGGAAGCATCCGGTAAAGAACGATCTCCTTGGGGAAGCCGAAGACCCCGATCAGGATCCCGGCCATGATCACCAGATCGGACATGTTGTCCAGCATCAGCCCGAAAAAGGCGTTGATGTCCCCGATCCGGGCCCAGCGGTATCTGAACTCTGCCATGTGGTCCCCTTTCCCCGACGAAGAATGGCGTCAAAACAACGGCCGTGATCACCGAAGACGTTATGGTTAAAACTTTTATATCAAGGCATTAGAAAAACTTCAAGGAAAAACAGACAGAGGGGTGTTTGGGGTAACATACCCATTCGATGCCCAGCTTCTGACCGATCAGGGACATGAGCGACTCGATGCAGTTGCTGGTCTTCAGGCTTCTGCAGATCTCCTGAAACAGCCCCAGCTTGTGTAACGTCCAAGTCTCCTCAAGAGAGGAAATATGGGGTTCTGGAAGAATGGCCGGAGGGGGACTGTGCATTTTTCCTTGATGGTTTATCCAAATCTTATGTTATGATTTCAACTTCATTAACGGTCTTAAAATTGTTATGAGACCCTTAATATATCATGAATCTTTAAAATCTTATGGTGGGTCATGGGCATTATCTTCATGCTTTTTGCTTCCGTCTGCTTTGCGACCATGTCCGCGCTGATCAAGGCGGTGGGTCCGGGGATCTCTCCGATGGAATTGGTCTTCCTGCGTTGTTTAATCTCCATCCCTCTCCTGTTTCTGTTTGTCCGATTGCGTAAAAAACCTCTTTGGGTCAGGGCGGGGCACGTCATGTTCTTCCGAACCCTTTTCGGGATGGCGGCCATGACCGGATCTTTTTATGCCCTGACCCACATGCCGCTTGCCGAGTGCATGTTCATCGGGAGTTCGCATCCGCTGATCCTTTCACTCCTCGCTCCGTTTGTCATCGGAGAGAGGACCCCGAGATCGGCATGGATCGCCATTTTTGCCGGTCTGACCGGTGTAGCCGTGATCATGAAGCCGGCCATGGCCTGGCCCACAGCCGCCTGGGTGGCCCTCGGGGCATCAGCGGCTTCGGCCATGGCCCATCTTTTGGTCCGGCGTCTCAATGCCACGGACTCGCCTCTGGTTATCGTGTTCAACTTTACTTTGCTGACGGCCGTTTTGACTTCGTTCCCGGTCCTTCCAACATTCGTGATGCCTGACCTCCGGCAGTGGTTCTTTCTCTCCGGGGCGGCGCTCTTTGCCAGTCTGGGCCAGCTCCTGATGACCCTGGCGTACCAGAGGGACCGCGCGCCGGCCGTGGCCTCGGCCGGCTATTTAACGGTCATTGTATCCGTGATCTATGGCTATGTTTTTTGGGGGGAGGTTCCGCACCCCCTCGCCTGGGCCGGCGGGGGATTGATTATTGCAGGCGGCTTATGGCTGATTAAGGACCGGCTGCAGACCACGGAGCCGGCGGCCTCCGTGACGATCTGAAAAGTGATTTGAAAAGGCCCTATTCAGGGGTAGCGTCTGGGGGGTCTGCGACAAATTTGTCGCGCACCCGCGTCTGGGTTTTGTCTTGACAATAAAAAACCCCTATGTTAACAATTTAACTTCTGTCATATCGCCGGAAAAAGACGGTTAAATTTAATAAGAAAGGTTAAGAAAGGGAGGTCATGAAAAAGAAATATCTGCTTGCCCCAGGACCTACACCGGTCCCGCCGGAGGTTCTTTCGGTCATGTCGGAGCCGGTGATTCACCACCGGTCTCCGGAATTCGCTGCTATTTTAAAGGAGGTACTGGAAGGGCTGAAGTGGTTATTCCAGACTAAGAATACGGTGTTGATTCTGAGTTCATCAGGGACCGGCGGCATGGAGGCCGCGGTCACCAATTTCCTCTCCCCTGGGGATCGTGCCGTCTGCGTCCGCGGCGGGAAGTTCGGGGAGCGCTGGGCCGAGATCTGCCACGCCTACGGAGTGACCCCGGTCAACATCGACGTCCCCTGGGGCGAGGCCGTGAAACCTGATGCCGTTCGAGAGGCCCTTGAAAAAGACCCGTCCATCAAGGCGGTTTACGTTCAGGCGAGTGAGACTTGTACGGCCGTGGCCCATCCGGTCAAGGAGATCGCGGAGATTGTCCGCAAGCGGGAGCATACCATCCTGGTCGTGGATGCCATTACGGCGCTCGGGGTGGTGGACCTTCCTGTGGATGAATGGGGGATCGACATCTGTATCACCGGCTCTCAGAAGGCGCTCATGCTCCCTCCCGGTGCGGCATTCCTCAGTGTCAGCGACAAGGCCTGGCGTTTCAACGAGTCCGCCAAATGCCCCCGTTTCTATTTCAACCTCAGGAAGGAAAAGGCCAAGGCCGAGACCGGGCAGACCAACTTCACCAGCCCGGTTTCAATGATCATCGGTCTGAGAAAGGTTTTGGAGATGATGAAGCAGGAGGGGCTGAAGCAGATCTTCGCCCGGCATGAGAAGCTTGCTCACGCCACGCGTGAGGCCTTTCGGGCCTTGGGGCTTCGTCTCCTGGCCGTGGACTCTCCGAGCAATTCCGTAACCGGCGTCTATCTGCCGGACGGTATCGATGGCGGGGCCTTCAACAAAAAATTGCGGGATCATTATGGTGTAACCATTGCCGGAGGGCAGGACAAGCTCAAGGGGAAGGTCATCCGGGTCGCCCATCTCGGCTATGCGGACGTGCTGGACGTGATCAATGCCGTGGCTTCCGTAGAGAGAGGACTCAAGGAATTCGGGTATTCCTTTGAACTCGGTGCGGGCTTACGCGCAGCAGAGAAGGTCCTTTTTGAAGTATAAGAGAATGTGAGGATTAAACATGAAGATTCTGATCAGCGACAACCTGGCCCCTGAAGGGATAACCATCTTCAAGGAGGCGGGCATGGAGGTCGACGCCAGAACATCGACGCCGGCGGAGGAACTTGCCGGGATGATCGGGGAATACGATGGTCTGGTGATTCGAAGCGCCACCAAGGTGACCGAAGGACTCCTTAAACATGCAGCCCGGCTGAAGGTTGTGGGACGCGCCGGAACGGGTCTCGATAATGTGGATATCGCCGCCGCCAGCCGCAAGGGGATTGTGGTCATGAACACGCCCGGAGGGAACACCATCACCACGGCGGAGCATACCCTGGCTATGATCATGTCCATGTGCCGCAATATCCCTGAGGCCACGGCGAGCCTGAAGATCGGCAAGTGGGAAAAGAAAAAATTTACAGGCATTGAACTCTATGGGAAGACCCTCGGGGTCATCGGTCTGGGCAATATCGGGAAGAACCTGGCCCAGCGTGCCAGATCTCTCGGTATGAACGTCATCGGATACGATCCTTACATGACCGAGGAGATGGCCCGTTCCCTGGGCGTGAGTCTGGTCTCGCTTGATGAGATCTACGCGCAGTCCGATATCATTACGGTCCATACTCCGCTCTCGCCCGAAACACGATACCTGATCAACTCTGAGACGATATCCAGGATGAAGAATGGTGTCCGCCTGGTGAACTGTGCCCGCGGCGGGATCATCAAGGAGGCGGATCTCCTTGAGGCTCTGAAAAGCGGTAAAGTAGCCGGGGCCGCTTTGGATGTATTTGAGAACGAACCCCCCTTGGGCAATCCTTTGCTGCAGCTTGAAAATGTGGTGGTCACCCCTCATCTCGGGGCATCCACCAGTGAGGCACAGGTGAACGTGGCTGTCATGGTGGCCAAACAGATGGTGGAATACCTCAAGACCGGTGTGGCAAGGAATGCCCGGAACATGGCCGCCGTTTCCGCGGATGAGTTCCAAAAGATCCAGCCGTATATCTCACTGGGGGAAAAGCTCGGATCCTTCCTCGGCCAGGTAGCCGACGGAAGGGCCGACGAGGTGATCATGGAGTTTTTCGGAGATGCCTCGGCATTGAATACTGATCCTGTTTCCAATGGAATTCTCAAAGGGTTCCTCTCGAACTTTACGGATGTCAACTACGTGAGCGCCCCCTTTCTGGCCAAAGACCTGGGTATCAGGATATCTGAAATCAAGTCGAGCGAAAGGCCGAATTTTCAGAACAAGATTATGGTCACCATTCGTGGGAAATACGGCCGGAACTCTATTTCCGGGACCTTGTTCAACAACAAAGACCCCAGGATCGTCATGGTGGACGGGATGCCCCTTGAGGCCATACCGGAAGGGGAGATGCTCATTTTCCGGAATCATGATAAACCGGGTGTGATCGGCAGCGTGGGAATAGCCCTGGCCGATGCCGGGATCAACATCGCCCGTATGCAATTCGGACGGGAGGAGCCGGGAGGCAAGGCCATTTCTATCGTGAATGTCGACAGTCCTGTGGATAAGAATCTCTTGAAAAAACTGTCCGGTCTTCCCAATGTAGTGGATGTCCGGGTGGCCCGTTTGTAATCCATCCATTCTTGAAAGGAGCGCTTTGTGGCGACGGTAGTGGCGGTCGGTTCCCAGTGGGGTGACGAAGGTAAAGGAAAAATTGTGGACATCCTGACGGAGAAAGCCCAGATGGTGGCCCGGTACCAGGGAGGCCACAATGCCGGCCACACCGTGGTCATCGGCGATCAGGAATATATTCTTCACCTGATCCCGTCCGGCATTCTTCATCCCGACAAGAAGTGCGTGATCGGCAACGGAGTCGTGATTGATCCCGCCGCCTTGATGCAGGAAGTGGAGGGTCTGGAGCAGAAGGGGATCCGTCTGGATGGCCGTTTTTATATCAGTAAAAATGCCCACCTGATCATGCCGTATCATCTTGCGCTGGAAAAATGGAGTGAACTCGCAAAAGGCGACAGGAAGATCGGCACAACCGGCCGAGGGATCGGTCCGGCCTATTCGGACAAGATGGCGAGAACCGGTTTCCGAGTCTCGGACTTGCTTGATCCCGACCTGTTTCGGAAGAAGCTGAAATCCAACCTGAGCTATTACAATCCCCTGATCAAGGCGCTCTATCAAGGCGATGAAATCAACGCGGAACCGATTCTCAGGGATTACAGCCGCTATGCAGAAAGGATCCGATCATGGGCATCGGACGTCTCCCTTTTAATTCATGAGAGTATGAACAAAGGCGAGCATATCCTTTGCGAGGGGGCGCAGGGGACGCTTCTGGACGTAGACCACGGGACGTATCCCTTTGTGACCTCATCCAATCCCACAGCCGGAGGGGCCTGCACCGGTCTCGGTTTCGGACCTGCCAGGGTGGACCATGTCATCGGCGTGGTCAAGGCCTACACCACACGCGTGGGGAGCGGGCCTTTCCCGACTGAGGTCAAAGGGGATCTGGAAGAAAGGTTCCGAAGCATCGGCAAGGAATTCGGCGCCTCCACCGGGCGTCCCAGGCGCTGCGGGTGGTTTGATGCCTTGGTGGTTCAGTATTCGGTCCGCATCAATGCTCTGGCAAGTTGCGCGCTCACCAAGCTCGATGTCCTGGATGGATTCGATCCCATACCGATCTGCACGGGGTATCGTTATAAAGGGTCAGCTATAAAGGAATTTCCTGTAGAAATCGCTGTCCTTGAGGCCTGCGAACCGGTCTACGAAGAAATCCCGGGCTGGAAGTGCAGCACCGTGGGAGTCCAGGCCTTTCAGAAACTTCCTGAAAAGGCCCGGAATTATATCAAAAGGCTGGAAGATCTGATCAGAGTTCCTTTCTCAATTATTTCTACCGGGCAGAAGCGGGAAGAGACGATTCTCATCGGCAATCCTTTTCAATAGTTTTTAAAAATAAAATAGACCAGCACCCAGGGGCCTTTGTGCCGGGTAGAGGGGACCCTGTTGGTGTTGTGTCTTTGGAGACGTTGGATGATATCCTGCGTGTGGCCGATATAGTATCGTCCTGTAGCTTCGCTCTCAAGGATGTAGAGGTAGAATGGCATGTCCTTCAGGAGAGAGAGCAGAATATCTGGCGGGGCGGACGGGGGTCGAACCCGTGACCTTCGGCGTGACAGGCCGACGTTCTAACCAACTGAACTACCGCCCCCCCAGCTATCCTGCTCGGGGTTGATGGGACTAAGTGGTCCTATTCGTAAATACGGTCGCATTCGAGTGCCGTAGGGCGGCCTCCTCGGCGTTCCGCTCCTTGCGACGTACCGCAGGGGGTACGCCTCAGTCGCGCGCCTTGATGATGCCGCCCTACGGCACTCTCGGTACGTTACCATATTTACGAACAGGACCACTAAGCGACCTTCCCGGTCACAACCGGGACGTTCTAACCAACTGAATATGCAGGTTTGAAATTTGAAATTTCAAATTCTTATTACTTGGTAGGCGGAACAGGGATTGAACCTGTGACCCCCGGCTTGTAAGGCCGATGCTCTCCCAGCTGAGCTACCCGCCCGTTCTTTCTGATCGAACATGTTGCTCAGTGGCCCGTGACCCTCCCGGTCGTAACCGGGATGCTCTCCCATCTGAGCTATCTGCCCTCTCTTCTAAGTTTTGAAATTTGAATTTTTTGTTTGGCGTCCCCAGGGGGATTTGAACCCCCGTCGTCGCCGTGAAAGGGCGGTGTCCTGGGCCAGGCTAGACGATGGGGACGGCATATATGATCTTATCATTTTCTTCTCAGAGGGCAAAAAATTCTCAGGTTATGCCCCTGTCCGTGAATGTTTTGCCCCCCCCTTTTTCTTTGGTGAGCCGTGTTGGATTCGAACCAACGGCACCCGCCTTAAAAGGGCGGTGCTCTACCAGCTGAGCTAACGGCCCAAGTATGAATATCCTCCGGGAGCGGTTAAAATTGCATGATGCGTTCTGCAAACACAAAAAGGAATTTTCTTCCGACCGGAAGCCTTTAAGATCTTTCTAAAGAAAAAATAACTATATAAAATCATTCTTTCCTTGTCAATAAAAAATAAAACATAAAAAATAAAAGAAGTTGAAAACCAGCTTGCCATTTGATGGATTTTTTGTTATGAATGATCATATTCAAGGTATTTTGTTTGCAATCATTATGAAGGAGGGATTTCTACCATGAAAATACGTCCTTTGAACGATTGGGTGCTCATCAAGCCCGAACCTTCCGAGAATCGTTCTTCCGGTGGGATCTTGATTCCGGATTCTGCAAAGGAGAAGCCGACGCGGGGAATCGTTGTGGCAGCAGGGAGAGGATGTTACGAAGAGGAGAGGGACAAGAAGGGAAACCTGACCGGAGAGAAGAAATTCATTAAAATCGAGGTGAAGCCTGACGATAAGATCCTTTTCAGAAGATTCGGCGTGGATGAGGTTAAGGTGAAGGGGGAGGAGTTTGTGATGGTCCGGGAGCGTGATATTTTGGGGACTCTGTAGATTCCTATCCCCTTCGAAAGGACGCCTGCTCCATGAGAAAGGGAATGAATTCATGCATCTGCCGTGGGATGAGATCGATACCGTGCTCCTGGATATGGACGGGACTCTGCTCGACCGGTACTTTGATGATTATTTCTGGGAGGTCTTCGTTCCGAGGGAGTATGCCGAGTCCAACGGCATTTCCACGGAAAGGGCCGCGAAGGAGTTGACGGCGCGATACAAAAAAGAGGAAGGGACGCTGAACTGGACCGATCTTGATTTCTGGTCCGAGGAACTGGGTCTCGACATCCCTTTTCTCAAGACACAGGTTGAACACTTAATCCAGGTGCACCCTTATGTAGAACGGTTTCTGTGTTTTCTAAGGGATGCAGGAAAGGAAATCTGCCTGGTGACGAATGCGCATGGGAAGACCCTGGATCTGAAGATGAAGAAGACCCTTCTCGGGCCTTTTTTCCATGAGATTATCTCCGCTCATGATTTCGGCGTTCCAAAGGAGGATACTATGTTTTGGAAGGCCTTGGTGTCCCATCTCGGTTTTGATAAGGACCGTGCGCTTCTGGCCGAAGACAGCGAAGCCAATCTCCGTTCTGCGAGGCAGGCCGGTATCCGTCACCTTGTTTTTGTCGCTCGCCCAAGCACACAGGCGCCCATTCGCGGGTCTTCGGAATTCCCTTCTATTATCTATTTTCTGGAACTTCTTCCCGGTCAAGGCGTATCTCGTTAGAAGCCTCTCCTATTTTTTCTTTTTTTGCTTAAGCCGTTTGATTCTTGCTTTTCTTCGTTTTCTCTTTTCTGTTTTGTTGTATTGTTTCCCCATAAGGCTCCTTCGAATGGTGCGAGAGGATGTGATGAAACCGGTTTTGTTTTGTTGCCGGTTCATTTTACACATAAAACGGCACGGTATCAAGTGCAGAATGCGTATTGAAAAAATAAGTTGAGTTTATTTTTCAAATCCTTTATTGTAAAAAATCGAAAGGCGCGGACGCATGGGAACTTCCGTGAAGGGTCAAAATAAAGTTTCCGAAGAAAGGAGGTCGGCCAGCCGGTTAGAGGCCAACCTCAAGGTCAGTTTCTGTATTATCTGCGGCAGGACAGGCAGAAGGACCAAACGCATTCCTGTGTCGGTCAAGAATCTCTCTATCTCCGGCTTTTGTATGGCCACAGACATGACCATGGTGGAGGATCTTCATGTTCTGGCCGGCAGTTCAGGGGGAGCGGACAATACCCTGGAGGTCAGGATTCAGCTTCCCGATCAGAGTGAAATTCTGATTCAAGGGTCGGCATGCTGGTACAATCTTTCTGAGCCGGGGGATTTCTGCCGATATAATGTGGGGGTTAAGATCAGAAAAATTTCCGAGACGGATCTCGCCCTGTTAAAAAAATTCCTGCGCCGGAACCGGAAGGAGAGGTTCTATAAAAACATCCGAGAAATCAAATGGGTTCAGAGATTGATGCGGGGCGTCAAGGGCAAAGGACTATAGCTGTTTCAATTTCTGCCTGGCCATCTTCGCTTCTTCCGCGTCAGGATATTGATCAACTAGCTTCTTCAGGAGTTGGCGGGCCATGCTGGTATCTTTGAGCTCCTGGAATGAAAGCCCTTCCTTGAGCAAGGCGGCCGGGATCTTTTCCCCCTTGGGATATTGCGTGATCACTTCTTCGAACTCGATGATGGCCTCCTCATACTTCTTCTGCGCAAAGTAAGATTCACCTATCCAGTACTGGGCATTGTCATTGAGTTCATTCCCCGGATATTTCTTGATAAAGCTGCGAAGCTGTCGGATGGCCTTCTCATACTGTCTCTGCTTCATTGCATCCATGGCTTCGTTGTATGCCCGCTCGTCCTCAGGGGGTGAGGACTCTTTCCGTGTTTCTTCAATCGGCAGCGCAGGCGGTCTCTCGATTTCAGCCGCCGGTGGAGGCGCCAGAGGGGATTCGGAGGGGCCGGTTGATGAAGGAATCTCCATGTTCATCGGCTTTGTGGGAGAAAGGGTTTTTTCCAGTTCCGCCACTCTGGCTTCTAAGAATGAAAGATGTTCCTTCAGGTTCCGAATCTCCTCCGAAATCCCTTGTTGTACAGGGGCAGTATTCACACGAGTGTCGCTTCTATCCTGAATCTCGTCAACTCGTCCGGCAAGCTGCTGGATTTGATTCTGAATCGAGTCCGTCTGAGAAGAAAAATCCGCCATCTTCCTGCGGACATCCTTGGATGACACATCCCATTCAGCGGATTTCTGCAGGACGTCTTTCATTTGTCCTTCAAGAAAGTTAATGCGCGCGTCCTGGTTCATTGCCGCACAGCCGCAAAACAGGCCTATTACCATGGACAAGATCATCCACTGCCGGATTCGGTGCATGTTCGTCAAGGCGGTTCCCCTTAAAGCGTGCCTCTGGGCTTATCGGTTTCTTTCAATCTCAACATCCAAGCTGTGAGTTACTTCGCGGACAAGTGTGCCCGTCTGTTTTTCGACCAGCAGGACTCTTCATGTTCCGTACACTGGGGTTTTTCCTCGCCGTACGAAATGGTGGAGAGGCGGTCGGCCTTGATCCCTAAATTGATCAGATAATTATAGGCGCTTTTTGCCCTTCTGTCTCCCAGGGCGATGTTGTATTCATTGGTGCCCCGCTCATCGCAGTGACCCTCAACCGCCACCTTGACATTAGGATTGCTTTCAAGCCATGCAGCATCGTCGGCCAGGGTTGCACGCGCTTCCGGAGAGAGATCAAAACGGTCGAAATCAAAAGAGATATCCTTGAGTTCCTTGGGTTGGATCGCCTCGATCTCTTCAGAGCCCATACCGCCTTGTTTCATGCCTGTGCCGGCGCCTTCTTCCCCTGCGGCTGATTTGGTCGTGTCCACTTTCTTCGCGCAACCGCCAAAGGCGAATAAGAGTACGACCGCCATGGCCATGATACTAAAAGACATCCATCTGTTCTTCTTCATATGCTGCTCCTCCTTCTCTTGTTGAAAAAAAATACCACAAAGATACAAAAAGACCACCTCTTTGTTCCCCGTGGCTGTACCACCCTTTTCAAACATGGTTAAGTATAATACAGAAATTTAATTTGTAAACAGTTTTTTTAAAGAATTTTTTATTCAACAGAAATGCCTGGCGACCAGTTGGGCGCCGTATTTTTAGCCGGATTTGAGGTGATTTTACGAAGATTTGTGCCATTGGCGTTCATGATATAAATGTCCGGTTTCCCGCCCAGTGTGGAACTGAAGCAGAGAAACCGTCCATCCGGCGACCAGGAAGGGTACTCATTGTTCCCGGCATTGGACGTCAGCAGGATCATCTGGGACCCATCCGGCTTGATGGTTGCGATCTGGAAATGCCCATTGGTCTGACTGGAAAAGGCGATCCGGTCCCCCCGTGGAGACCAGGCCGGCGAGGCATTGTATTTACCCTGGGAGGTGACCCTGGATACGTTTGTGCCGCTGTAATCCATGATATAGATCTGTGGAGTCCCTGCCCGATCCGACATGAAGGCGATTTGTTTGCCGTCCGGCGACCAGGCTGGGGATACATCCGTCGCAAAGTTTTTGGTCATCGCCCTCGGGGTTTTGGAGTACTTGTCGAGAATATAGATCTCAGGATTGCCTTCTTTGCTCATGACGTAGGCCAGCCTTCCCCCTCCGGGCGAGTAAACGCCTCCTGTATTGATGCCGGGTTCCCCGGAAATTTTCTGGACTTCGCCGGTCTGTGCGATGATCTGATAGAGGTCGGGATTCTTTTCCCTGTATGAGGTAAAAACGATCTTTTCGCCGTCTGTAGACCATTTGGGCGCAACGATGATGGGTTTTTCCTTCAGACTGACATGGTCATTATAACCGTCGTAGTCCATGATATGGATCTCATAGAAACCGCCGGCAATGGAGAGATAGACGATCCGGGTATCGAAGGCCCCTTCCTCTCCGGTGATCTGTTTGATGATCTCGTTTGCAAAACGATGGGCCATCCTTCGAACCTCGCTGACCTTGCCGTAATATTTTTTCGCAAGAATCTGCTTTTGCAGGATCACATCATAGAGATAAAATATGGTCTGGAGCTGGTCTCCGCTCCGAAGATAGGTTCCCTTGATCAGGACATCGGCACCCACGATCCGCCAGTCTTCGAAGCGGATCTTGGACGGATCGGTATCCGAAGCAGCGGGGTCTTCAATGAAGCTCGTGGGATCCAGGATCTGGAGCAGCCCGGAAAAGGACAAGTCGTCGCTTAAGGTCTCATGAAGCTCCTTCCCGATGGGGAGGTCCTCAGGAGCCTGTTTCAAATCCTTGAAGAGTTGGATGGCCACAGGGAGCCTCCGGATAACCGGGGCATTGATATCCAGGTAGATCTTGGGATCGGCCGAAGCATCCGAGAGAAAAAGAAAAAATATGGAGGTCATGGCCAGAACGGCAACTTTTTTCAGATAGGGGGTAAGATGTCTATTCATTGATAATCCTCTGGAGTAAAACGGATACCCACCGGAAGCTCTTCTTCCTCGCCTGGAATCGGTGGAAGGGGGCTGCTTTTTTCAATGGCCCGGATGGTCGAATCATCAAAGGCCTGGTTCCCTGAGTTTTTTTCAATGGTGATGTCCGATATTTTCCCATTTTTTTCTATCACGATGCCGATCACGGTTTCCATATCGCGTTCAATGGATATGCCTTGGGGGATGATCCATGCGTCGCGGATAATCTCCCAGATTGTGCTATAGTAGGTTTTATACCGGATCTCCATCAGCCGGCTGGATATGGCGCCCCGGCCGGCAATGGCCTGCTGCTGGCCCTGGCCTGCCACGCTCCCTGCCCCCCCATCCTTTTCGGATATCTTTTTCTTCAGGTTCTCAATGGCGGACCGGATATCCTTGTTACTGTAGTCCTTGTCCGGCGGTTTTTCAGGAACCGGTTTTTTCTTGACCGCCTTTTCCGCCTCAGGCGCGGCCTTCTTGACTATTTCCGGGGCTTTTTTCTCCTTCTTCACATCGGGTATGAGGATCTTCTCCTCAGCCTTTGGTTTCGGAGGAACCATCACCGCCTTTTCCTGTGGCGGGGCCGGGGCCTCGGCCTTCTTTTGCGCCTGCCCGGCCATGGAAACCAGATCCACGGTCGTAGCCGAAGGCGGGGCATAATAAATGGGAAGTGGGGCGATCTTCCGGGCAAGGGCAATGAAAAAGATTACGGCAAGGTGAAGGGCCAGGGAGACCCAAAACATCCGCCAGAAATCCCTGTCAAATTCGGTTTCTTCAAAAGGGCGAAACCTGATCACCATCAATCTGCTATCTCCGACACGTCGGTGACCATGCCCAGCTTCTGGATACCCGCTTCCTTGATGGCCGCCATGACCTTGACCACGAAACCGTAAGGTACGTTTTTGTCGGCTCGAAGGAAAACCTCCTTATGGGGATCTGCCTCCAGGATTTTTATCAGTTTCTTCTGCAATTCCTCAAAAGTAAAAGGGGTCTTGTTGATATAGATATTCTTGCTTTGGGTCACGGTGACCACGAGGCGCTCTTCCTCGATCTTGATGGGAGAAGTCTTGGTTTTCGGCAGATCCACGTCTATTCCCTGCTGCAGCATGGGTGCGGTCACCATAAAGATGATCAGCAGCACCAGCATGACGTCCACGAGGGGAGTCACGTTGATCTCCGACATGCTGCCGTACTCATTATTTTTTCCTGTCGGTCCCATGGTCCGTTCTTGAAAAAAAGGTTTTACTTCTCCAAGTATTTTTCCGCGATCGTAATGAATTCGGAAGAAAAGTTTTGCATCTCATTGGCAAGAACCCGGATCTTGCGAACAAAATGGTTATAGGCCACGACCGCAGGAATTGCCGCGGCAAGCCCTGCGGCTGTAGCCACCAAGGCCTCGGAGATCCCCGGAGCGACCACGGCCAGGCTGGCCGACCCCCGGGCGCCGATCCCGCGGAAGGCGCTCATGATTCCCCAGACCGTGCCGAAAAGCCCGATAAACGGCGAGGTGCTGCCGGTTGTGGCTAAAAAGGTGATGGATCGCTCCAGCCTCGTGATCTCGGAGATGGTTGCCCGGTTCAGGGCCCGTTTGATGCGCTCAATTCCCATGGTCTCGGTGATCCCCGTCATTTCAACATGCGCTTCAGAATTTTGAGACTTCTTTTTTAATAACGCCTCTTTTTGCATGATCTTGTTCAGCTCATCATATGCGGCCTCAAAGAGTCTTGAGATGGGACTGGCCGAATATTGTTTGGCTGAACGGATCAGGGTATTCAGGGGATGATCCATCCAGAAAACCTTGAGAAAATTGTTCGATTGGATCCGGGCCAGACGGATGACACGATATTTATAGAAAATGATGGCCCAGCAGGCCACGGAGAATATCAGCAGGATCAGGAGAACCCCCTTGACCACCCAGCCTGCCTGCATGACCAGAGAGAGTATTCCGTTATTCCCAAGGGTTACTGCGGCGCCTTCCATAGAGGTTATCCCTTCAAAAGGTATTCTTTCCAGCAGCTTGTTTTGCAACAACTTTTTGAAACTTTAATATACCTCGTCATCTAAAGTCAAGATCCGAATCTCGATTCATAGATTGGATTGCCGAAGATGTTGCTGCGGTCCATGCCGGGTTCAGGGCTCATAGGGCCCGAGATCGCGGCGCCGGGCCTTGTCCCGCAGCCTTTTTCGTGCCTCAGCGAGTTTTTGCCGTTCCTTCTCATCCCGGCTCATACAGATCAGAGGATTGACACGGGCGGGACATCCTTTCCCATCCAATGCAACATAGGTGACGAGTGCGGAGCAGGTCTGCCTCCGTTCGCCGGTGGTCGGGTGCTCCGAGAAGATCTCCACTTCCACCTCTACCGAGGTTTTGAAGGCCGCATTGAGACGCGCCCGGATGATGGCAAAGTGGCCGACCTTGATCGGATGTTTGAAATCCACGCGGTCCACGGATGCCGTGACCACGATTTTACGGCAATGGCGCATGGCGGCCATGGCGCCGGCCAGATCAATCATGGATAAGACCTTGCCTCCGAATACGTTACCCAGATGATTGGCATCATTGGGCTGGACCAATTCCGTGCTTTCGACCATGGACTCGGAAACGGTTTTTCCTTTTAATCTCTGTTTCATTGGACACGCCTCCGGTCAAAATCCCTGGATGGGTGGATCTCTCCAAGTTCGTCCACGATCAACCCCTGCACATCGGGGATTTTATCAATCAATGCCATTCCGGCTTCAGGCCCGAGGACAAAGACCGCAGTGGCCACGGCATCGGCCATAATGACTGTGGGGCAGATGATGGTGACGCTCCGGCATCCCTGCGCCGGATAGCCTGTCCTCGGGTCCATGATATGATGATACCGGACACCGTTATAGATGAAGAACCGTTCGTAGTCCCCGGACGTGGCTATGGCACAGTTCGTCATCGGCATCTTTTTTATCAGGGTGTTCCGGTTTCTCGGATCCTGTATCCCGATCTCCCATGGCTGTTGGTCGGAACGTCTTCCGATCACCAGGAGATCTCCACCGGCATTGATGACGGCGTTTTTGATCCCTTGCGCCTTAAGAACGGCCATGGCCCGGTCCACGGCATACCCCTTGGCGATCCCGCCGAGTCCGATGGACATGCCGGGCTTCTTCAGCAAGACCCTTCCCTGATCATCCATCAGCACGTCGTGATAGTTGATCAGAGGAAGAACCTTCCGGATCTCCTCTTCGGACGGCGGGCGGCTGTCCGGCTCCATAGGCCAGAGGTTTGAGAGCGGCTTGAAGGTGATGTCAAAAGCGCCGTTTGAGAGACGGCTGTACCGGAGGGATTCCTGAATCACAAAAAGCAGTTCAGGGTCGACCGGCCTCCACGCCTTGCCGGCTGAACGGTTGATCAAAGAGATATCGCTTTCAGGGATATAGGTGCTCATGACCTGTTCTATGCGGCGGATCTCATGAAAGGCAAGGTCTTCGGCCCGGTCGGCCAGATTCGGTTCGGCTCCGGAGATGGAGATGCTCACCAGCGTTCCCATGAGCATCTGCTCCCTGGTGGTTAAGGGCGATGCTGAGGGGCTGCATCCTGCAGCGCCTGCCGGCAGCAGGAGGAGAATGAAGATGACCAGGCATCGAAAAGGTTTCATTCAATAAAATCTGCCAAGGGTTAACGAGGCTATAGCTCTCGCTTGTAAATGAAATCAGAGACGGCAAGAAGGGCGTTCTTTGCAGGAGAAGGCTCAAAGCAGTCCAGGGATGCCTTGGCTTTTTTGATATATCCCTGGGTTTTTTCCATTGTATATTCCACCCCCTTGTCGTTCGCGATGCACTCGAAGACGAATTCAACATCCTCGGGCTTGGGCCGGCGGTTTTTAAAAATCCGGACCAGCCTTTGAGACTCCTCCTTGCCGGATTTCATCAGGGTATGGATCAGCGGCAGGGTGATCTTCCCTTCGAGAAGATCCTTGCCTACCTGTTTCCCGAGTTTGCGCTCCTCGGCGGAATAGTCGAGCGCATCATCGATCAACTGGAACGCGATGCCGATATTCATGCCAAAAGCCGTCATGGCGTTCCGGATCTCCTGGGGCGCCCCTGCAATAATGGTCCCAAGGCGGCAGGCTGCGGATATCAAGGCCGCCGTTTTATAGGTGATGACCTCGATGTATTCCTCTTCCGTAATACCGACGTTCCCGATATGGGCGAGCTGCATCACTTCGCCTTCGGACATGGTCGTGGTCGCCTCCGACAGGACGTCCATGATCTGCTGGTTATGCTCTCGTACGGCAAGGTAAAGGGCCTTGGAGTAGAGAAAATCTCCCACCAGAATGCTGGCCTGATTCCCCCAGACCCGGTTAGCCGACTTTTGTCCCCTGCGCATGTTGGCCTCATCGACCACGTCATCGTGGAGCAGAGATGCGGTGTGGATATATTCGATGATGCCGGCAAGGAGGTAATGCCTGTTTCCCCTGTATCCGCAGGCCCTGGCTGAAAGCAGGAGCAACAGAGGCCGGATCCGCTTTCCCCCTCCTTTGAGAAGATGAAACCCCACCTCCGGGATCAACGGGGCCTTGGACGCAAGATGGGTGATGATGCACGCTTCGACATCCGCCAAATCCTTCTCTAAGCTTTTCCAGACTTCCCCGATTTCCATAAAAATTCCCTATAAAATAACGTGATAGTAGAGCATTGATCCTTGCTTGTCAAGATGTAAGGCGGTCCCAATCCGGGTGATAGAAACGGCCGGAACCCTCCGCCTAAGCCTCCATGTTTTTTAACCAACGAGAGCATGGACGTGACTTGCGGCGCCTCCCGATCCATGAGGGTATGGGTATATAGATAGGATTTTATCGCTCCATTCGCATGTGGATTTTGGTTTGACTTTTATCCGGAGCAAAGGTAGAGTGGATGAAAATGAGATGATAAGGTTATGAAGTTTTTATATATTGCCGCCTGTTTAATTTTTATTACCGGGTGTACCCCGGCCATTCCCATGGAGTATCTCTCCAAGATCGACCGATCTGCAACTTACCCGATAGTGAAATCAAACATTCAAAAATATATCGGCGTTACAGTGGCCTGGGGTGGATATATTCAGGAGGTTTCCAATATCCCGGAAGGAACCTATATCGAAGTGATTGAATCCCCTCTCGATTCAGGGAACCGCCCTGAAGATCTGGACCAGACCCGAGGCCGTTTTCTTATTGGGTATCCGGGATATGCCGAACCCGTCCGATATGCCAAGGGGAGAGCCATCACCGTGGTCGGCGAGGTCCAGGGTTATCAAGAGCGCCCTTTAGGTGAGATCCGTTATGGCTATCCGGTGATCCATCGTCTATACGACCGGTTGTGGGATCCAAAAACAACTTCCGATATCCATTTAGGGATCGGGGTGGGCGCCGTATTCACCCATTAAATGATTGCAAGAGTGGGAAACGTGAAGATAGGCATCCTTTCCGATACGCATGGCGTCCTTCACCAGGCTGTTCTTGATCTTTTTGAAGGGGTGGATGCCATTTTTCATGCCGGCGACATCGGCGATGACGACGTGCTGTCAAGGCTGAAAAAGATCGCCCCGGTCATGGCGGTCAGAGGGAATATGGATTCGCCTCCCTTGTCATATGACGTTCCGGTTTACCGTGTCAGCCGTCTGGCGGATAAGAATATCCTGATCACCCACCGGGTAGGAAACCCCATGAAGCCTTGCGCGGAACTGCAGGAAAGGCTGCTCCAGGTCCGGCCTGCCGTGGTGGTGTTCGGGCACACCCATCATTCTTTCAATCAATGGATCAACGGGATTCTCTTCTTCAACCCGGGTACCGCAGGCAAGAAAAGTCATGGACACCCGCTCTCTGTGGGGTTCATAGAAATGGATGCGGATGAAATAAACGGCAGGATCATCTATTTTGATCATGAATAGAGAAGACCTTGTCATTTCGGAGATCAAACACAATATGTGGGCTTACTAACAGATAAACCGCAAGATGTGGAAAAAGAATCCCTTGTTGCAACCTCTGACAAACAAAGGAAATTCTAATAGCATTTTATTCAAGATATGGTGGTTATCCACATCTTATATACAAGATGTGGATAACCATAAAGCCTCGATTTTATTCTTCAGGACTTTTGTATTTCTCCTTTTTTTCCCCTTATGGGGTCTGGTCCATGTCTCTCCACTTCATGGAGCGGAACGTTTTCCGTTGAATTATATTTCCCCTGAACAAGATCGGATCATCCTCATGGCCGAGTCGCTGGTGATGGAACGCCGCTATGATGAGGCCATGGGCCTCTTTGACCAGATGGAGAAAGAGGAACCTGAGTCGATTCTGCCGAGCATGGGCCGCCTTCTGATCCTCATGGCACACTCTTTAGAGAAGGGCGAGACATTCGAGCGTATTGAAAAGGAGATCCTGGCCGAGATGAAGAAGAACACCCGGCTTCTAAAAAAGATGAAGGACCAACCAGACCTTACCGCATGGGATCATTATATCATGGGAGGATCGCTCGGCGCCCAGGGCCTCTATGAGTTGGAACACCAGCGCTATGTTTCCGCTTTTATGCACGGGATCTCCGCCCTTTCCCATTTTAAAGAGGCGCGGATCATGGACCCCGAAATTCATGATGTTGACTTTGCTACGGGGCTTTATAAGTATTTCCGGAGCGTCAAGACCCGGTACCTCTGGTTTCTCCCGCTGATCCATGACCAGCGGCTGGAGGGGATTGAAGAGATCCGCACGGCATTGGGAAAAGGGCATTATGCCGTTCCTGCATGCAAGATCGCCTTGATTGCTCTTGCCGAAAAAGAAGGCCGGGATCTCGAGGGGATCAAGATGGGCGAGGCCTTTCTTAAAGAGGGTCCGAAATGTCTTCTGATCCGGGATCCCCTTGCAAAGATCTATCGGCGCCGGTCTCAATGGTTCGATGCCGGGATGACCTATTATAACGGCTATGACGGAGATCCATCCATCCGATGGGTCCTCCTTGAAGCCGGACGGGATTTTCTGATGGGGAATGATCTGACCGAAGCCGAGACGGCATTTCAGGCATATTTATCCGGTTCTCCTCCTGATTCCGGTGCGGCGCAGGCACACCTGGGGCTTTCCAGAATTTACCATAGGAAAGGCGATCCCTCCCTCTCTCAGCAGGAGAGGGCATGGGCGGTCAAGCTTGATCCTGAGTTGAGAAATTCCCCGATAGAGAATTAGATTTAAAAACCGTTTAAAAACAGCTTACATCTTGACATTATTCTGTGGGTTTAATATAAACAGAGGTGCTTGCTCAGGTTGACAAATGGAAAAGACCATAAGGATACATGATCGAAAACTTGACGAGGTGAGCTGTGAATAAGATGACGATTGAGGATGTGGAATTAGAGGGGAAGCGTGTTTTTATCCGTGTTGATTATAATGTTCCTATGGACGATGACGGGAACATCACCGATGACCGAAGGATTCGGGCGTCTCTGTCAACGATTAACTACTGTATTGATCGAGGGGCCAGGGTGATTCTCGCCTCTCATCTGGGGAGGCCCAAGGGGGTTCGGAATGCCAAACTTTCTCTGACTGCCACGGCCAAGAGACTCAACCGTCTCCTGAATAAAGAGGTGCGGTTCGCTCCGGATTGCGTGGGCCCGGAAGTCCGTGCCATGATCGATTCCCTTCGGAACGGCGACATCATTTTATTGGAAAACCTTCGTTTCCATCCGGGGGAAGAAATCAACGATGAAGGGTTTGCCAAAGAGCTGGCCCAGGGCATGGATGTCTATGTAAACAACGCCTTTGGAACAGCACACCGGGCGCATGCCTCGACCTTCGGGATCAGCCGCTTTGTCCCGGTAGCCGTGGCCGGATTTCTCATGAAAAAAGAGATCGAATATTTTGAAAAGGTCATTACGAATCCGGTGCGTCCTTTTGTGGCGATCCTGGGGGGGTCCAAGGTTTCCGGAAAGATCGGTGTGATCAAGAACCTGATAGACCGGGTGGACAAAATCATCATCGGGGGCGGAATGATGTTCACTTTTCTCAAGGACTCCCAGCTTGAAGTGGGGAACTCCCTCGTTGAAGAGGAGATGGTCGATTCTGCCCTTCACATGCTTAAGCGTGCCCGGAAACAAGGGGTCAAGTTCTACCTCCCTGTGGATGTGGTTGTGGCCGACCGGATTCATGCCCATGCCAATACCAAGATCGTCACGGTCCAGGAGATTCCTCAAGGATGGTACGGATTGGATATAGGGCCGGCCTCCAGCAAACTTTTTGAGCTGGCGCTTCAGGGCGCTAAGACCATTGTCTGGAACGGGCCCATGGGAGTCTATGAGATCGATGCCTTCAGCCGGGGGACCTCGTCGCTGGCGCACACCGTGGCCGGATGCTATGCCACCACGATTATCGGAGGGGGAGATACCGCTGATGCGGTCAACCGGGCCGGCGAGGCCGATAACATGACCTTCATCTCCACGGGCGGAGGGGCCTCGCTGCAGCTCCTTGAGGGGAAAAGCCTTCCCGGCATTGAAGGGTTGACCGAAAAGAAGGTTTTGTAATGCGGTTTATTTAATGAGGAGAAAAGAGATGCGACGAAAGATGATTGCCGGGAACTGGAAGATGTATAAGACCGTGACTGAGGCGCTTGCGCTGGTGGAGGGACTGAAGAAGAAGCTCAATCAGATTGATGATGTGGATATGGTGGTGGCCCCCCCGTTCACGTCGCTGGCCAGGGTTTATCAGGCCATTCAATCCAGCAACATCATGCTCGCCGCACAGGACCTCTTTTATGAGAAGGAAGGCGCTTATACCGGAGAGGTTTCCGGCGGGATGCTCAAGGACGTGGGATGCCAGTATGTGATCGTAGGACATTCCGAGAGGAGAGGATACTTCGGAGAGACCGATGAGATGGTCAACAGAAAGGTCCATGCGGCCTTGAATGCCGGACTGACCGCCATCCTGTGCTTCGGCGAATCTTTGGAAGAGCGGGATGCCGGGAAGACCTTCCAAGTGGTGAGCCGGCAGGTTAAGGCCGGTCTTGCCGGATGCAGCGAAAAAGAGATGGGAAACATCGTGATGGCCTATGAGCCGATATGGGCCATTGGAACGGGTAAGACCGCCACGCCGGCACAAGCCAACGAAGTTCATTCCTACCTTCGTCACCTTCTCTCTGATGCCGTCAATGACCAGACTGCGGAAAAGACGATGATTCTTTACGGAGGGAGCGTGAAGCCGTCCAATGCTGCGGAACTGATGAATCAGCCGGATATCGACGGGGCATTGGTGGGAGGAGCCAGCCTGACCGTGGAATCCTTCTCAGAGATTATCTTCTCCAGTCGTGGATAGGAAAGGCAACAGAGAAAACGCTGCCTTAAATGGCCGTTGTCCAGCCCAACCGCGGATGTTTACTTGAATTTTCTGGAATTTTTGGCGTCTAATGGATAAAAAGGTGGATCCAATATCCGAGGATCTGGAATGGGTTCAAAGATCCCAGGATGGGGATCAGGAGGCCTTTTCCGAACTGGTACGGAAATACCAGAAAAGGGTCTATTACCTGGCGTATGGCATGCTCGGGAACCGGGAGGATGCCCTGGATATCGCCCAAGAGGCCTTTCTCAAGGCCTTTCGTTCACTAAAAGGGTTTCAGGGGGGCGGGGGGTTCTATACATGGCTCTATCGGATCGCGTACAATTTATCCATTGATTTCATGCGGAAGGAATGGCGGAAAAAGAATTTGGAATACCGCGACAACCAGGATCTGACAGAAGAAGAGGATCCTGTCATCCGCGTTCCATCCTCTTCACATCCCGGGCAGGAAATGGCACAGAAAGAATTGAACCGGGTGATCATGGATGCCATTCAGTCATTGCCGGAGGAACACCGATCGGTCATCCTCCTCCGGGAGATGGAAGGGCTATCCTATGAGGATATCGCAAAGACGCTCAGGATAAGAAAAGGAACCGTGATGTCGAGGCTGCATTATGCCAGGCAGGAGCTTCAGAAGAACCTGATGCCTTATATTAAAGAAGGTGAGATCCGTGAGAAAAAGTAGATGCAGCAGGATACTTCAATGGATCGGCCCCTATGATGACGGGGAGCTTTCTCCTTTTAGGAGCGCCAGGGTCAGGGGGCATCTTGAGGATTGTCTTTCATGCCGGACGGCTCTAAAGCGCCTCCGGCAGACACGGAGATTAGTCCGACAAGGTGTTGCTCTCTCGATGGCTGAAGAGAATTCGGATCTTGAAGCCCTCCATTCAAGGGTTAGAGACGGGATCCGGTTGCAGGAATCGGAGAGCAAAGGACGATGGTGGGGTGGGAGGCTCAAAAACCTCATGTTCCGGGGGTCGAGGATTCTGGTCCCTTCAGCTATTGCAGCGGTCCTGATTGCAGCGGTGGTTTTAAAGATTTACAATCCCCTATCATCTGTGATAAAAACTTCCGGGAAGAATGAATGCATCGTGGACTCGGTTGAAGGCGCAAACGGCACGGTCATGTTGTTCAAGACGCATGACTCGCAAATGACGGTGATCTGGTTGTCTTCGGATCATGAATCGAATGAGGAGGCGCAAGGGCGATGGACACCCTATTCCGTCTAAGAAAAACATTCTTTTTCATGCTGGCCGGGGGCATTTGCTTTATAAGCCTTGCCCGTCCCGCTGTGGCTGAGGTTTTTAATACGGAGGTCCGTGTCATTCTGGCTTCAAATTCAGACCAGGGGTTTGACCCGAGGCTTCTGGACCTGAAAAAGGATCTTCTTGCCCTCAACTACATGTCCTTTGAGCTCGTTGATCAGACCGGATTGTCATTGGGCGGCGGCCAGACCGGTAAAGTGCCGATACCCGGGAGAAGGGTCATGGAGCTCACTCCCACAGGTGTGGAACGGGGGAAGATTGTCATGCAGGTCAACATCCGTGAAGGGGGGACTTCGCTTCTAAAAACGCAGATCCGGATTGCCAACCATGGGACCGTGATCATCGGGGGCCCTTCATTTCAGTCCGGTTTTATCGTTTTGGCCGTTACAGCGCACTTTTAGCATGAGAGCCTCATGTGCATCCCGGGGTTTTTATCCCTTGTCTTTATCTTCCATTTATGGTAATGAATAGAACATGAAAATTGAAAAATACTTCAAGGAGAGAGCGGTATGATTCCTTTATTAATTGTCATCCACATAACGGTCTGTATCATCATGATCCTTATCGTGTTGCTGCAAGGGGGAAAGGGCGCTGACATCGGGGCCAGCTTCGGCGGGGCCAGCCAGACGGTTTTCGGCAGTTCCGGCCCCACGGATTTTATGGGCAAGTTAACCACCTGGTGTGCGGCGATCTTTATGATCACTTCTTTAAGCCTGGCTTATTTATCGGGCGGGAACAAGGCCTCATCCGTGGTGAATATGGCCCCCCTGACCTCCGAAAAGCAGGAATCTTCGAGCATCCCAGCCCCTGCCCCGGAGGGAATAGACCAGACACTCCCCCCCATCGAACAGAAGCAAGGCGTTCCGGAAAGTCCTGCTCCATCTCAGGAGAAGGCCCCTGCGCCGGAAACAGAAGCCAAATAAATTAAGGACACATGATCTCACCAGAGATCCCGGAATGATGAGAATGATATCTGTAAAACGTCTAACCGTTCCGCTTCGGTTTCTTTTCATCAGCATCTTTATTTCCTCAGCTCTGTCGGGATGCAGCCCCCCGGAAAACAAAGAGCAATCCTCGAACGATGCCGCTCTTGCCCAGAAGCCGGTTTCCGGGGATGCCATTGTGGTGGCCTCGATCGGTGATGCCAAGAGGTTGAACCCTGTGATTGCCAATGACAGCGCCTCCGGCGACATCAATGGTCTGGTCTTTAACGGCCTGATCCGTTATGACAAGGATCTCCATTTCGAAGGGGATCTGGCCGAGTCTTGGGATATTTCAGACGACGGCCTGGTCATCACCTTTCATCTCCGGCCTAAAGTGACCTGGCATGACGGCGAACCTTTCACCGCCGAGGACGTCCTTTTTACCTACCGGAAACTCATTGATCCGAATGTGGCCACACCCTACGCGGCGGATTACCAAAGAGTGGCCAAGGCTGAGATCCTGAGTCCCCTGACGTTCCGGGTGACGTACAAGGAGCCGTTTGCGCCGGCCCTCGAGAGCTGGACCATGGGGATCATCCCAAAGCATATTCTCCAGGGAAAGGATATCAACACGGATGAGTTCAACCGGCATCCTGTGGGCACAGGCCCCTATCGGTTCAAGGCATGGCTGACCGGTCAGAAGATCGTCCTTACAGCGAACGATGCGTATTTCAAAGGGAGGTCTTACATTGACGAGTATGATTATCGGATCATCCCGGATCCGGCCACCATGTTTCAGGAACTGCGCTCCAAAGGGGTCGACATGATGGGCCTCACGCCTCTTCAGTTCAGCCGTCAGACCGACAGCGCTTTTTTCAAGGAGAATTTTAAAAAATTCAGATACCCGTCCAACGGGTATACCTATCTGGGCTACAATTTAAAAAATCCGAAATTTTCGGACAAACGGGTCCGCCAGGCCTTGGCCTATGCCATCAACAAGGAAGATATCATCAAGGGGGTCCGGCTTGGCCTGGGTTCACCCGCCACAGGACCGTATCCCCCCCATTACTGGGCTTACAACCCCAGTGTACGGACCTATCCCTATGACCCGGAAAAGGCCAAGGCCATGCTCCATGAAGCCGGATGGTCGGATACGGATGGGGACGGGATCCTGGACAAAGACGGCAGGCCTTTCCAGTTTACGATGATCACCAATCTGGGGAATGATGAACGCAAACAGGCGGCGGAGATCATTCAGCAGAACCTCAAGGCCGTAGGGCTCGATGTCAGGATCAAGGTTGTGGAATGGCAGGCCTTTATCAACGAGTTTGTAGACAAGAGGCAGTACGAGGCCATCATTCTCGGATGGTCCATCGGTCTGGACCCGGACAACTACATCATGTGGCATTCTTCTCAGACCGGACCCAACCAGTACAATTTCGTATCCTACAGCAATCCGGAAATTGATGAACTCCTGATCCAGGGAAGGAGAACCTTTGATCTGGAAAAACGAAAGGCCATCTACCGGAAGATCCATGCCATTCTGGCAGAGGACCAGCCCTATTGTTTTCTTTATGTGCCGGATGCCCTCCCTGTCGTGGATGCGAGATTTCATGGGATCAAACAGGAAAAAGCAGGAATATCGTATAATTTTGAAAAATGGTGGGCGCCCAAGGAACTCCAGCGTTATGCCGCCGCCATGACCCCGTGAGCATAAAATACTTGACAGGTTAAAGGAAGACTCTTAAAGTCTAATCAGGCGTGACGAAAGATTGATATAAGGATCCTTATGGCGATACTGAGGTGGGACCCCTTTAAGGACCTGTCCCTGGTCCAGGACAGGTTGAGCCAGTTCTTCAAAGAGGCGCTCTATTCTGTTCCCGCATTGGGTGAGGAGAAGGGAGGCGCCTATACGCCGCCCGTTGATATCCTGGAAACAGGGAGTGAAGTGATCCTCCTGGCCGAGCTCCCGGGCGTTTGCAGGGAGGATATCGATATACAGATCGAGGGGGATATCCTGATTCTGAGGGGAGAGAGAAAATTCCAAAAAGAGGCCGACCAGGAAAATTATTACAGGATGGAATGTTCCTATGGCGTTTTTCATAGGGTCTTTACCCTTCCGCAGAGTATTAAAAAAAACGAGATCCAGGCCCGCTTTGACCAGGGGGTTTTAGAGATACGCCTGCCCAAGGCGGGCCAGAAAGAGAAGGTTCATGTCAACGTGGAGTGAGCATGCAAGACCTCTCTTCTTCTAATCGGCAATCAAAGGTTTTTTTGCACGCCTTTTGATCAAAGATCAAAAGTTTTTGATTCTTGATCTTTAATTTCGGTTCTTCTCCCATATAGTGGGTAAAAAGGGTTCGAGGATTCCAGGGTTACGCTTCGCGTGCCCCGCTTTTCTCTATTTTTGTCATTAGATCCCGGCATCTCCTTGAATCTTTTTTTGCCGGGCCGGGACCGTCTGCGACGGCTACTACACTAACGTATCTTGGGGTCGAGGATTCCAGGGTTCAAGGGGTCAAGTGAAATACTGATACCGGTAAACCGAGTACAAGAACGCAAGCAAAATTTCCAGAGAAAAACACTGGAACCCTTGAACCCTATGACCCTCGGCCCCTTATGTTTTCAGCACTTCACTTGACCCCTGGAATCCTTGACCCCTGATGTTTTCACCCACT